>JAUIIF010000145.1 GCA_030431945.1 Bacteroidia bacterium
ATCTTTCAGGTTATCCGCCACGACCATTTTCAAAAAGTACCCGGTCACCAAAGCAGAGAAGGCTGCTTCCCAGTTGATGTCGCGGAAATACTTACGTCGGATCTGGGGTAAAAATTCGTGCGCCTTGACGATGGGCCCGGCCACCAGCTGCGGGAAAAAAGCCAGGTAGAAGGCTACCGTCCGGAGTAACGCAGCCGGTTTCTTTTGCGGAGGCTGCAGCTCCAGCTCCCGCCCCCGGTAAACGTCTACCACCAGGCTGATACCCTGAAAGGTAAAAAAGGAGATCCCGATGGGCAGGGGAATGGCCAGCAAAAACTCGCCGACTGCCGAAGCGTCCGGAAAGAACGTCCGGCCAAGCAACGGAGAATACTTGAAGAAGGCCAGCAGGCCAAGGTTCAGCACTACCCCCGTAGTCACTATGGCCTTTTTACCGGCCCGGCGATCTGTCTGCAGTAAGCTGGACGTAACTCCCCAGTTAATGACTATTGAACCAAGCAGCAACAGCAGCAACAGGGGAAAATTCCAGGCGTAAAACAAGAAACTGGCACCAATCAATACCCCGACCTGCCACCTGGCGGTAGTAAGCAGATAATAGATCACCAGCGTGACCACCACCAAAACAACGAAAGCAAGGGATGTGAATAACATGGTATAAAGACAAAGCTACACGTAAGTACGTATATCAAAGTACCATCCTGTACTTTTGGGCGTGGCACCCAATGGCCAACTTCCCCCTCATGTCAGAACAGACACTTCCATTCCGCTTATCCGAAGGCAATTCCGTTCTACTTGACCTGATCCGGGGCCTCAGCGCCCAGGCCGTGGTGATTGGCCATGGCTTGTTTTTCTATGGGTATATTGGTCTTGACACCGATCCGCACGTTTTCGTCATGCAGGGCTTTGCCGTCCTCGTTTTTTTCATCCTCTCCGGCTTCCTGATCACCTACTCTACCGTCAACAAGTTGCGTAAGCGACCGGAATATGGTTTCCTCCCCTATTTTATCGACCGGTTCTCCCGGATCTATTCCACCTTCCTCCCTGCACTCCTGGTCGTCTTACTGATCGACCTCGTCAGCCGGCAGTTTTTCCCCGCCAGCTATCCTTATTCTGCAGGCTTTAACCTGAAGACCTTTGTCGGTAATCTCTTCATGTTACAGGACGTCCCCGGAGCAAATTTGCTGTTTGGCGGCAGAATGACCAGCTTCGGATCCGGGCGCCCATTCTGGTCGCTGGCCATCGAATGGTGGATCTACCTTTTCTTTGGCTGGATGCTCCTGCGGGTCCTCCGTCCCGCCCGCCGGCGCTGGTATGACCTCCTGCTCCTGTTACCCCTCCTGGTTGTTCCTTCCTTTAATCTTTGGGGTGGCCCCGGTAACGGGCTCATGATGACCTGGCTGTTAGGCGCACTCGCCTACCTGGTGATCAGCGGAGGCCATCTCCGGAGGCTGCGACCGTGGCAACTGGTACTCTTATCCGGCTGGCTCCTGGGCGCAGGCATTCTGCGCTTCCTCAAAACCGGCGAAGAGTATGATCCGGTGCTCGCCTTCGTCACCACGGCTTTCATCCTGTTGCTGCTCCAACTAACCGCCAACGCCAACTGGGGGAAAGCCCTTACCTGGCTCATTCGTAAAAATGCAGCTTTTTCTTACACCCTGTACCTGGTTCACTACAGTGTACTGGATATTCTGCGGTCCGCCTACGGCGAGACCTGGCCGGCCTGGCTTTTGCTTCTCAGTGGTTTTTTGCTCAGTAACCTCTTAGCCATGGCCATCGGCCTGTACACCGAAACTACCCTGACCCGGCGGGTAAAAGCGTTGCTTTACCAGCGGTACGTCAATGATTAGTGGGTAAGTTCCGCCAGCAGGATGTCCCGGATTCGCTCCGCAGCGTGCCCGTCCCAGAGGGGCGGTATCACGCCCGTTTTAGCCCGGCCTTCCAGAATATTATCCACTTCTTCCAGCACGGAATCGGGGTTGAGGTCCGCCATCAGGATGTTTGTCCCCAATTCCACCGTGATGGGGCGTTCGGTGGTATCCCGGAAGGTCAGGCAGGGGACCTGCAGAAAGGTCGTTTCTTCCTGAATCCCGCCGGAATCCGTAACGATCAGGCGGGCATTATCCATGAGCTGCAGAAATTGCAGGTAGCCCTGCGGTTCCAGCAGGTGCAGGTTGTCCATCGTTAAAACCTCGTCCAGCAGTCCGTACTTAGTCAGGTTATTGCGCGTACGCGGGTGCATGGGAAAGACAACGGGCAGGCGCGCGGCACACCGCTTCAGGATATCGACGATGTCTTGCAGCCCCGCTTCATTATCCACGTTGTGCGGCCGGTGCATGGTGGTCAGCAGGTAAGACTTGGGGGCCAGGCCCAGGGTTTCGAGTATTGCTCCTTCCGCTGCTTTCTGGCGGAAATACACGAGGGAATCGATCATTACGTTACCCACAAAGTGGATGCCTTTACTGAGCGTAGACTCCCGGGCCAGGTTTACCAGACCGCTGTGCTCCGTAATGAAGTGATACTGGCAGATGGCATCCGTGACCACCCGGTTAACTTCTTCCGGCATTTTCCGGTCTCCGCTACGGAGGCCTGCTTCCACGTGTGCCACCGGAATGCCCATCTTCACCGCCACCAGGGTCGTTGCCGTAGTGGCGTTGACGTCTCCGACGACCAGCACCAGGTCCGGTTTTTCTTCCAGCAGCACCTCTTCGAATTTGAGCATCACATTAGCCTTCTGGTAGGTATGGCTTCCCCCGCCAACGCCAAGATGGTAATGGGGCTGTGGCAGCCCCAGCTGGTTGAAGAAGATGTCACTCATTTTCGCATCGTAGTGCTGGCCGGTATGCACAATCCGGCTTTCAATCCGACCACTCGCCTCAAAGGCCCGGTGCAACGGCGCAACTTTCATGAAATTAGGACGAGCACCTACTACGGAAAGAATCTTGATCATGGGGGGCAATCTTTGGGCCGGCAAAGGTAGGAATTTGCGCTGGTAACTAATGGTCTGTACCTAAAGTCGGCAAGCCCAGCGGAAGCTCCCTCGCCGGCCGAAACGCGAGGAACGAGCTGGTTCGTCCGCCGAGGGAGCTTCCGCTGGGCTTGCCATTCGACGGACGACCGCGAAACATCCCGCTACGAAATCAGGCCGCTGCACAGCTTTCATTTCAGGGCCCCTTTCCCGGCAATCACGCAGGCCGCCGAGGGAGCGGGCGATCACTCTGCTAAAGCCGGTGCCACGCCTCTGGCACCAAGTCCGTCGTATCAATCGTCGGATCCGTAAACCAATGCTCCGGGGCAACCACCTGCTTCTCCGCACCCGTATTCAGCCAGGCAGCCCACCAGGCGAAGGAACTGTTCGGGATAATAAAATGCCGGCACCTTGTCATCAGCTGCAGGTAATTTCCAAACTTATAGCCTTTGTGTTCATGCCCCACCACCTCCAGCGGAAAATCCAGTTTCAGGTGCTCCCGGCACCAGGCTACATCGTCCGAGAAGATGAAAAATCGGGGCTCGCTGACGGCCCGGCCCAGATAATCCGCTGCGCGGAGGAAATAGTCCAGGTCAGTAGCATTGAGGGTGTCTACTTTAAGGAAGTCCGTTCGGCGTACGTTAAGGCAGATGGCATTGCTCTGCTCGATCCGGGACAACAACTCCCGCGATGCGGGAATGACCGGCCGGCTGAACTGAAAATCCTCCCGGATTTTCGTCTCCACCCCGGAGAAATACCGGGGGCTTTGCCACCAGCCGTCGTACACCACCCCTTCCCGGGCCGTCCCCAACAGTTGCGGGTCGACGTGAAAGTGAGCCTCCTTTACCACCGGGTAGTTCCGCATCAGCAGCCAACGGAGCCCCTGGCTGAGTTTGCGGTTGCGTAAGTTGAAGACCGGGGCTATAACACCGGGGGGGTGCAGAAACGAAGACGTTACCCGAAATACATCAAGGTCGTAGTTTCGATAGACGAAATCCGGGGGGTTATTACGGTACAGTAAGTTCGTCAGGTCAAACTTAAGGGGGGCTCGTAAATCATGCGCGAGTTGCTGCCCCAGTGCGTACTGAAACATCTGATTCCCCATGCCGCCCTTTAGTCGTACAATCACCATCGGTCAGGTTGCTTTTGTTTTTCGTAAATAATCCGCCACCAGGTGCTCCAGGCGACCGTCTTCGAGGTAATGGGCTGTTTCCTTTTGCATTTGAGTGATCGCTTCCGGAAAAGCAGCATTCGTCAGCACTAATTCAATCTTTGCCTGAATTTCCGCAGGGCCATCCACATCTTTGTCCGCCATTATGCCCAGGCGGTGGTAGTGCACCCGCGCGGCGCAGCCGGGTTGGTCCGATTGCTTTCCGGAATAAATCAGCATCGGCACTCCAAAGTGCAGGCACTCATGGATGGTGTGGATGCCGGCGTGATTAATGGATAGGTCCGCAGCTCGTAAAACCTGCAGTTGCGGGACGTAAGCGAAGGTATGTACGTTATCCGGAACGCTCCCCAGTTCCGTCGGCGCGAGCTTTCCGCCCAGACCGATAATGAGGCACCAATCCGGACGATCCTCAACCGCCAGCAGGAGGTTGCGCAAAAAGGCAAGGTCCCCTACCGACAACGTACTGACCGTGCAGAGCAGCAGCTTCTTAGGCAACGACGGGTTACCACTGCCTGCTTCCGCCAGTATTTCCGCCAAGGGTTTCCCCGCATGACTCCGGGCATCGGCTTCCTGGCGGTCAGCGTGTACCATCGGCCCCACGTAATGCAGGTGTGGGCGGGGAACGTGCGGAAACTCCATCTCCCTGGCCGTCATGGCCAGCACGGGAAACCGATCGTAGGTAAACACCCCGGGCCAGAAGTTTTCCCGGATGGTCGCTAACGGAAAGTTGTACTCCCGGGCCAGGGACAGGAGGGTACTCCGGCGGTCCGTTCCCCCACTAAGCAGCGCCATCTTGCTGAACATACGCCGACGCTGGGCGACCACTTTATCCCAGTGCGCGTCGATGGCGTCCGGCTGACCGGCAGGGCCTTCCCCCGGAATAACGTCGGTGAGCAAATAAGGCAGCCCTGGCCGCCGCCACAGGGAAAACCACTGGCTGAGCAGCACAAAGTTGAGGTGGTTACCGTAGGCGGCTATGATGTATTCGTGCAACTCGACGTCAAGCAACAGCAAATCCGGCTGCAGTTGTTCCACGGCCGCCAGAAAGGCCTCCGGCCGGTAGGCGGCCAGGGCGGCCGCCCGGCGCTTTTTCCGGTGGAGCCACCGCTCGGCCAAGCGGCCGATTTTGCTTGTTGCCGTAGTCGGTGGTGCAGGATCAAGCTCGATGGCCGGCAGCTCCACAAATTCAATCCCTTCGGCGGCCACCCGATCCCCCACCGGGCGCGGAGCGCCCAGGATGACCGTGTGCCCGGCCAGCCGTAGTCGGCGTGTCAGTTCCAGGCTTGCGTTCAGGATGCCCGTCAGGCCGGTGGTTACAATGAATAGCTTCCCCACCCTACGTATCGTTCATTTTTTCCAGCAACTGCCGAATGACCTGTTCGAGATGGGCCGCCAGGCCCCGAATTGTAGGAAAGCGGAAAATGGTGTTGGCCGAAAGCTCCAGTCCGAAGGCTTCGTTGATCCGGTTGATCAGGCGAATTGCGGAAAGGGAATGTCCCCCCAGGTCATGAAAACTGGTGGTTACGCCTACGGCCTCCAGTTGTAAGGCATCGAGCCAGACGGCGTGCAGGATTTCTTCGAATTCACCAGCTGGTGCTGCGCCCTCGTCCACCCCGGCAACCGGCAGGGGCGGCGGCAATGCCGCCCGGTCGATTTTTCCGTTGCTGTTGAGCGGGAAACTGGCCAGGGTGAGGTAATAATTAGGTACCATGTGCGCCGGCAAGCGATCTGCCAAAAAGGCCCTGGCCTGCTCCGTAGCAAAACTGCCCGCCGGTACCACGTAGGCCACCAGGTAGCTCCCTGCTCCTTCGTCTCTGGCCAGCACCTGCGCCCGCGCCACTTGCGGCATTTCCAGTAAAGTCGCTTCGATCTCCCCCAGTTCGATCCGGAAGCCCCGGATTTTGACCTGCTGGTCGATCCGCCCCAGAAAATCAATGGTTCCGTCCGGCAGCCAGCGCGCCAGGTCACCGGTCCGGTACAGTCGCACGGGTGGTTCGCCGGCAAATACCTGCCGCCGGACAAACCGCTCTGCGGTCAGTTCGGGTTTACCGAAATAGCCGCGGGCCACCGGGATACCCCCGATAAACAACTCCCCGGGCACCCCGACCGGGCACCAACTTCCGGCATCCGCCAGGATGTAAAGCGGGGCATTGGGCAGCGGATGACCAATCGTCACTTTCTCCACCGACCCGGCCGGCATCTGCCAGTGCGTGACCTCGATGCCTGCCTCCGTCGGACCGTAAAGATTGTGCAGCTCCGCCTCAGGGTACAGGGCCCGGAAGCGATTGGCCTGGTGCGGTTGCAGCGCCTCTCCGCTGCAGAATATTTTTCGCAGGCTGGGGAGCTCCGCCGGCTGGTCCAGAAAGGCTTCCAGCATCGGCGGCACGAAATGCGTAATGGTAATCGCTTCCTCCCGGATGACCTCCCGCAAGTACCGGTCGTCCTTATGTCCTCCCGGGCGGGCAAACACCAGTTTAACGCCCGCCAGCAGGGGCCAGAAAAGTTCCCAGAAGGAAACGTCGAAGCAAAAAGTCGTTTTTTGCAACACCACGTCGGTCGCCGGGTCCAGTGTAAAGGTGGCCAGTGCCCAGTGGAGGCGGTTCATCGGTCCGTTGTGCTGGTTCATGACGCCTTTGGGCCGGCCGGTGGACCCGGAGGTATGAATGATGTAGGCCAGGTCCGTCGGCCCGGGACGGTAAGCAGGGGCGGTGGCCGCAGCGGTACTGATCTGCGGCCAGTCCGCATCCAGCAGTAAGGTTTTGCCGGCGTGGATCGCCCCGGTTTTTTCTGCGTACGCTTTCGTGGTCACTAGCCAGTTGGCCGCAACGTCCTCCAGCATGTACCGGATGCGCAGGGCAGGGTATTCCGGATCGACGGGAACGTAGGCACCGCCAGCCTTCATAACGCCCAGCAGGCCGATCATCATCTCCAGCGAGCGATCAAGGCAGATCGCGACGGGTTCTTCGGGTTGCAGCCCCGCCGCCAGCAGGTAGTTGGCGAGTTGATTCGAGCGTTGGTCCAATGCAGCATAGCTCAGTGATTCGCCGGCGGCAACCACGGCCGTTTGTGTGCCGGCGCGCGCGGCACTTTCGTAAAACAGATCAACGACCGTTTTTTCCGCCGGATAAGCGGCCGTTGTGTTAAAGGACTGTATTCCGGAGGTACGGCCGGGTATTCTTTCCGGGGCGCGGACGCGGGTGCAAAGTGGGTGGAGGGGCAAGGAGCGGTCCGCCAGCAAAGTTTCCAGCACTTCCAGGAACTGTTCGGGCACCACCTGCTGCACGGCGGGTTCCAGCACCGTTTCGTTAACGTCGAAGCAGAGCGTGGCCCGGCCGGTGGCGTCAAAATCGTAGACCTGCAGGTTCAGGTGATGACCGGGCTCGGAGTGTCCGGAATGCAGCCATTCCGACGTCAGCGGCGGGCCGTCCGCAACGGTAAAAGCACGGGTAATGTAGTTCAGCAAAGAGCTGAACGTCTGGTTCATCGCCCGGGTACTGCTGCCCGGTTTGGCATGACGGAGGTACTCCAGGCTCTCGGCCTTTACCTTTTGGAGCAGGGTGGCGAAAGTCTCGTCCGGGCCAATGGTTACGGACTGAGGGAACAACTCCATAAACATCCCCGGCGTTTGTTTGTCGGCACGGGAGACCCGGTTGTGGGCCGGCACCCCGATGGTCAGGGAAGCCTGGCCGCTGATCCGGTGCAGGTAGGCGAAGAAAGCCGTGGCAAATACCGTGAACCGGGCCAAATCCACCGACCAGTTCCGGACGTCCGGTTCCTGGCACAAAGCTTCCAGGCGGGCTGCCTGATCCGGCGTAAGTTGAACGGTCTGCCGCCGCGAGTGGCTGTTCCGCTCCGGGTTACCGCGGCCGAAGAGCTTCGGTGGCGGGGGTAGCTGGCGGGCGCGCTCATCCCAGTAGGCCCGCGCCTCCGGCGCGGGTTGGGGGGGCTGCGCCAGGTAATCAGCAAACGAGGCGAAGCCAGCCGCGGGGAGGGGTGCCCCGGTTTTCAACGCCGCGTACACCTGCAGCACGTAATTGACCTGCAGGCTGTAACTCCACCCATCAGTAATCAGGTGGTGTTGGTTGCAGAACCAGACGAAATGGTCTTCCGCCACTTTGAGCAGTGCCATTTCGTAAAGCGGACCAGCCGACGTAAAGGGTCGGGCAGTGGCCTGCCGCAACCAATCCTGCAGGGCCCCGGGTCTGCCGCTCAGGTCCTCCAACGGGAGTGGGGGTATTTCCGGTGCGACAAACGCCAGGGTGGGCTGCTCGGCCCCGTCATGCCACCTCGTGTGCAACGCATCACATGCCCCGACCATGAGTTGAACGGCCTGGCGAAAAAGGTCAACTTCCAGCGCCTCCCGCAGGTGGAAGGCGAAAGCCATATTGTTCATCGGGCTCGCCGGCAGTAGTTGCTGGCCGGCCCACACCCAGGTCTGGGACCTGGTCAGCGAAAGTTGACGGAGGGGAGTTATCGAAGGCATGGGAGCATGTTTACCGTAGGTGCACTGATGGTCAGGAGCTGCATTGCTGGTGGAGCAGCGGCTGGCGGTTACTGATTCGTTACCCGCTTGACGTAGGCTACCATGGCGGCCACGGTCAGGAAGTTTTCGATGGCCATATCCTGGGGCTGCACCCTGAAATTGTACGTGTGTTCCAGGTGTTCTACCAACCGCATCATTTCCATGGAGGCCAACAGGCCGCTGCCCAGCAAATCTTCCCCGGGGGTAATCTCCAGGTCCGGGTCACCGGCGTGGATTTCGTTTTTAATGTAGTTGATAATGGTTTGTTCCATTGGTATTTTTTCTTTTGGGTGATCAGTGGGGCTAGGTGCTTTTGCTGACCGCTCATTAATTTTTTTGCCGTGCTGCCTCCGAGCGTTCTGCGGCGGCGAGTAGCTGCTGC
>JAUIIF010000146.1 GCA_030431945.1 Bacteroidia bacterium
TGGAGGACCAGGAAATCAGGGTACTCCGCTACGCAGGGGCCGCACCAGGTTGCCCACAAATTGATGAGGCGTAATTTTTCTGAATCTTCATTCTTCAATAAATCGACTACGCCGGCTACATCAATAGCGTTCATTTCCACTGGTTCAGCTTCCCATTTGGCTTCGTCCTGGACCTTGTAGTCGGCTTTCCAGGCCCATTTCGTCGAGCAGCCGAATGTCTTTGTTTCGGCCAGCTTTACGGGGCGGCCAGCGAGTAGGTCGTCGACCGCTGCGCGGAGGTCATCGGCATTCAGGGTACCGGGTTTTTCCACCTTGTCCATCCGGCCCACGTACTGAAGTTTCCGACTTTTGTCAAAAACAAAAGTGTGGGGGGTAGCTACCGGGCCGTAAAGTAAACTCGCCGCGTGGTCATCACCATCGTAGAGATAAGGGAAGTTGAATTCTGCGTCGCGGGCCCGGATAACCATGTCTTCGTAGCGATCATCCAGGTCAGAGTACCCGAGTTCGTTGTACATCACCCCCAGCGGGCTGTTGGGCGAGATGGCGACGACCTGGACGCCTTTATCCTGATAATCGGCAGTAAAATCCTTGAGGCGCTGTTCGTACGCCTGGGCCGTAGGGCAGTGGTTGCAGGTAAACACGACCACCAGGATTTCGGCGTCGGCGTACGTGGCCAGGGTATGGTACTCCCCGTCAACCCCGATGAGTTCAAAATCAGGTGCGCTCGCCCCCAACGCCAGGGTTTCAATTTCCTGTTCCGGTACGGGCTGTGGGTTGGCCTTAAATTCTTTGGCTGTTTCCACTACTTCTTCCGGCGCGGTCGCAGGTGCAGTATCCTGATTACAGGAGCAAAGTAAGAAGAGGCAGAGAAAGGGGAGGATACGTAGCATGATCGGTTAATTTGCCCCGTAAGATAAGTGGTAATTATAAACCCTTTACTTACACTGGAAAATCACCCCTGGCCAATCGCAAGCTCGCTCGTCGGCCTGCGTCGTGGGGACGCCCCCCCCACGTAAGCTAACGCCAGGAGCTGATTCCGTTGCGGGCTGCTGCGGGGGAGTCCGCAGAGAGGAGGCTTTGCTGAGCGAGCTTGCGATTGCTTTACAAATCAGCCCCAGAGGCCAAATACGAGGTAGATACCGAAAAAAACGCCCCAGGTCCCCTGGTAGAAGCGGGCGATGGACGCTTGGTCCGTCAGATCAAGGCGTCTGGCGAGCCAGCGAAAGGCCATGAGCAAAGCGACCAACCCCACCCCCAGGTACACCCACCCCACCCAAAAAGTATAGGCGGCAGCTACAAACAGCGTGACGGTCAGTAGTAGTCCGCCCCGGGCGTATACCCATTCCCGGTTATGGATCAGGGTGAGGGTCCTGATACCGTATTGCTCATCACCCGCGGTATCCGGCAGGTCTTTGAACCAGGCAATGATTACCCCGAAAACGAAAATGATCCCGGTCAGCAGCCAAACCGAACCCTGCACCTGCGGCCCCGCCCCCAAAGCGGTCCGGAAATGCAAATACAGCAGTAGGTTAACGAGGAGGCCGCGAACGACAATGATGCAAAAAGCGGCCCAAAAGTGGTATTTTTTCAGGCGGACCGGTTCTACGCTGTACGCCGTACCGATGGCTAGGCTCGCCAGGACCGTGGCCGTAAGCCACGGCGGATACACCAAACAGCTCACGATGGCCAGCACGCCGCAAATACCCACGATCCACTTGCCGGTCCGCATGGAATAAGCGCCGCTCGCCAGGGGGAGGTAGGGCTTGTTGATTTTATCGATGGCTACATCCGTCACCTGATTCAGGCCCGTTATGTAAACGTTCGCTGCCAGGCAGCTAAACAGCGTCAGCCCCAGCACTCCCCAATCGTGCGCGCCGACGTGGCGAGCAGCCATAAAGTACAGGGCCAGGATGGAAAGGGTGGTACCAATCAGGGTATGCGCCCGGCCAAACCGTAGAAAAGTGATCATATTGCGGGCTTGGTGGCGTGCAGCACGCCGTAACGGATAGCGCCCGAACGGAACCCTTCTTTCATGTATTTCATTGCCCAGGCACCTTTTATGGTGCTGGCTCCCGCCCGGATGAGGCCGGGCCAGTTGCGCGGATCGAGGCCGGAGCTGATGACTGCGCCCCAGAATGGTTCTACCGCTGCGGACCAGTCGTCAGTAGCTACGTTCGTAAAGCCGGCTTTCAGTGCCGCAGCTTTCAGGTCCGGTACACTTACCAGCGGCGGAAGGTGGTAAAGCTCCCCTATTTTACCCAATACCCGCTGGTCATCTTCCGTCAACGCCGGTGGCACCGGCCGGTGGCACCAGGTGGCCATGATGAGTTGTCCGCCGGGTCGCAGCATGGCCAGGAAGAGCTCCATCAGTGCTTCCTTATCCGCCATGTGTTCGGCGGATTCCATACTCCAGACCAGGTCAAAAGTCCCTTCTGCTGCCGGATCAAGACTGAATACATCCTGGGCCCTGATTTCCACCCGGTCGCCTACTCCTGCCTCCTGGTTATACCGCTGGCCGTTCCGGGCCTGTACGGGGCTGAGCGTTAGCCCCAGGCCCCTCGCTTCCGGGTGTTTCAGGGCCAGGTAACGGCTACTGCCCCCTACCCCACAGCCGGCATCGAGAAAACGCTGCAGTCGGGTGGGTGCCTGCCCCCACTCCAGCATGGCTTCAATCATATCCAATTGCGCCTGCCGGTGCTCGACCTTGCGTTTACCATCAGGGCCGTAGTACCCGTGGTGCATTTGCTCGCCCCAGGTAGTTAACCACAACGGTGTGGAAGCATCATAAAAATTTTTAATGCGTGTATTGAGTGTTGACATGGGATGGATTAAAGGAGGACTCGTCCGCTAGCGCCGGCGCGTCAGCCGGTTGACAATAAATACCGCAGCGATGACTCCAACTGCAGCCAGGGCTACTTTCTGATGGTTGTTCAGGGGCTCCGGCTCTGTCTCGATCCCCCTGATCGGTGCGGTTACGGAAGCAAGCAACGCCATGGGGATGAAGATGAACCCGGCCGCTGATCCGGCCAGTACCCGCCCCGCGAGCAGGAGTCCGCGCCCCAGGCTGACTCCCCGATCATCCACGGCCACCAGGGCGTGTTCTTCCGCCACGGCTTCGTAGTGATTGGGGCTCTTTCCGGCCCTTGGCTTCCGGCCGATAATGGCAATACCGTAGCGCTCATTCTTTTGCCAGTGGGGAGCGCAATACGTATGATCGATCCGATCAAAACCAGCTGTTTCCATGTACCGGAAATAATCCTCCTCCGGCGGAAACAGCATCCAGGTATTCGCGGCAAACTTGCTGATCGGGTTAAGCGGTTCCAGGGGGCCGATCATCAGTGCCCAACCACCGGGTTTCAGCACCCGGTAAGCTTCGTTAAGGCCACGCTGCGGATCGGGCCAGTATTCGATGGACCCTGCGGAAACGTACCGGTCAAAGGTATCATCCGGGAAAGGCAGGTTTTCCGCATCCCCCAGCTGAAAAGTACAGTTTTGCAGCTCAGCCTTTGCCTTTGCGTGGCCCATTTGGTGGGGGCTTTGGTCCACACAGGTAACGTTAGCGGCCGGAACCCGCCGGACGATGCCTTCGGTCGTAAAGCCCGTACCGGAGCCCACATCAATGACTTTAAGTTCTTCTCCTTCGTCCCAGTAACCGATGTCGAGCGATTTTTCCCGCATCCGTTCGGTCCAGAAAAGCGGGTTTACCAATTTGTCGTAGAAGATGGAGAGGTAGCGGTAAAACCAATAGGCTTCGCGCTTATGTTGCATGAGGCGCATAGAAATAAGTGTTGATTAGGGGTGGTGCAAGCTACGGAAAAAGATTCGGGTTGCTACCGGATTAAGTAGTCATCCCTTTTTCCACCTGGCCAGGTACCCGGTAGCCGCTAAAATACAGCGGGCCTCACCGTACACCGATGAAGCCCGCTGCCTAACGAACGCTGAGCGTTGCGAATTATTCCGGGATCTTGGTCGGATCCAACAGATCGTAGAACTGGTTCAGCTTGGGCAACAGGATGATCCGGGTACGGCGGTTCGTGCTCCGGCCTTCGGCCGTGTCGTTGCTGGCGAGCGTGTTGTACTGACCACGGCCGGCAGCCACCAGGCGATTAGGATCAATTCCGTACTGGTTTTGCAGGGCCTTTACCACGGAGGTAGAACGCAGGACGGAGAGGTCCCAGTTGTCTTTGATACAGTTCGTATTGATGCTCACGTTGTCGGTGTAACCTTCCACCATGAGGTCCAGGTTAGGCCGGCTCTTGGCAATGGCGGCAATTTTGGCGAGTACTTCGCCGGCCCGGTCGGTAATCTCATAGCTACCGCTCTTGTAGAGCATCTTATCGGAGAGATTGATGTACACGACCGTTTTGTCAACTTTGATGTCCACATCCTGGTCATCAATACCATCTTTGAGCACCTGCTTCAGGTTAACGGCCAGGGCGAGGTTAATGGAGTCAGCTTTGGATTTGGCGTTTTGCAGCAGACGGATGTATTTGTCCTTGCCTTCCAGCTGCTTCAGGGTATTGCCAATGTTCTGGTTAGCGCCCTGGCTCAGTACGGTAAGGTCTCCTACCTGAGTAGCCTGCTGGTCACGCTGCTTTTTCAGATCAGCAATTTGTTCTTCCCGGATACGGACCTGGGTTTCCGCAGATTCCACCTGCGTCTTGACGACCGCCTCCCGGCGCTCACACTCGGCCAGACGCTCGGCGTACCGGTTGATTTCCTGGTTGTGCTTGGAGATGGCTTCCTGCTGCTGCGCGAGACGAGCCGCAGTACTTGCCTGTAAATCGTCGTATTGCTTCTTGCTGACACAAGAAGAAAGGCTTACCAAAACGGCAAAGCTTAAGATCATTAGTTTTTGCATGGTGATGTGTGGTTGTTGGTTATTTCATCCGCCTTCCGGGCAGATTTTGTTGGTTATTAGTTTAGCTGGATGGACGTGCAATGTAAGTTGCATGTTTTGTAGTAACAGCATTGAACGGCCTAAGTTCGTAGGGGAATTTGGCCTTTAGTTAAGGAATAATTAAGTTTTCAGGCGCTGAGAAAACCAGCCGGCTGGACTTGAATCGTCAGGCATCACCGGAAAACCTGACTACCGCCTGGCGTTCCCGGTTCACCCGCAGTTGGGTCACATCCGGTCGGCTGTAATGCCCGCTGGGATCAAAATTCTGCCGCTCCCGCAAAATTTGCTTGGGGTCAAGATCAGCAAAAACCAGTGCTTCTTTACCGACCACCGGCTCCAGTAACCAGGTACCATCCGGGTTGGCGACGCAGGAGCCGCCGTCCGCCGGCATGGCGGCGAGGGTATCAACAATTAGTTGCCGGTGGGGTACTCCTTCCGGCACGTCTTCCCGGCGCATTATTCCCGCTACTGACACACAATAGCTCCTCCCCTCCCGGGCCAGAAACCGCGTCAGAATTTCCGTATTCCTGACGTTGCCCGGCCAGATGGCCAGGTGCAGGGTTTCTCCCTGCCCGTATAATGCCGCCCGGGGCAGTGGCATCCAGTTCTCCCAACAGTTGAGTCCGCCGAGCTGAAAGCCACCCAGGGGGAATACGCGTAGCCCATGGCCGTCTCCCGGACTCCAGACCAACCGCTCTTCGTAAGTCGGCTGTAACTTCCGGTGAACATTGCGGATTGTTCCCGTAGGATCAATGTAAACCAGCGAACAGTACACGGAGTGCCCGCCCCGGTCCAGCGGTCGCTCCAGCACCCCCACCACGGTGGCTATCTTCCGTTGCCTGCAGGTACTGCACAGGGGGTCCAGTACCCCCTCTTCGATACAAACTGCCTCGCTGGCGTAATGGGCAAAAATGTCCTTCTGCAGCGCATCGTTGAATTTCGCACCGCCGGTGCCTTCCAGCCAGAAGGGGTAGCCGGGCAGGATGGTTTCTCCGAAGACAACCAATCCGGCTCCTGCCTCGGCCGCCCGCTCCACGTAGGTGATGATTTTGCGGAGGGTCGCAGCGCGGTCCAGCCACACCGGGGCAATCTGCGCGAGTGCTATTTTCATAATTTATCTTTACCTAAGCTTCCGCCCGGGCCGGACGACGGCCTGCGGGCAGCTGCCCTTACCTCCAATTCAGAGCAGGTGTCGTAAAACCTGCCATCAGCAGATCGGCTCAGCGTTTACCCAACACGTTATCGTACACCTGAACCCGTTCGAACTTAGCTTCCTGGGCGGCTACAAAATCCAGGTGAATCTGGTGTACCTGGTAAGCGTCGTGGCCGGCCACGTCGTCAAACCACATGATCAGGGCGTAGTCGAAGGAGTTGTCCGTAACCCCGCGCGTAGGCGTGGTGGCCGCCGGCCCTACGAACATGCGCTTGACGGAAGGAATGGCTTCCAGGCTCCAGACACCGTCTTCAAAATCCTTGGCCGCGGCTTCATCCACACTATCCTTGAGCCAGAAATAGACGGTATGTATGAGTCCCGGCGTTGCCTCCGGGTCGATTTCTTTGATGATTTCAACTTCCTTTATTTCCTCCGTTCGTTGCTGGCAGGACAGGAAACTAATGGAGACGAGCAGGAGAAAAAACAGACGTGGCATAAGCAATTGAATTTTTAATGATCCTTTCAGCCTACTGGACATTTGTTGGCTCCCTTTCCGCTGAGCCTTTAGGCGAAGCGAGTTGGAGAGAGCGGTAAAACCACAAAATGTCCGGTAATGTAGGGTAGTTTTATAATAAAGTGTCCAACACCTTCACCGTAGCGAATTTTGCGGCCTGTTCCTCCACGAACTTCAGGTGTACCGGATCGACCTGATAGGCATCATGATCGGCAACCGTAGCGAAATGCAGGTGGAGGGAATAGTCAAATGAATGGTCCGTGACGTCCCGCTTCGGCGTCGGCGCCGGGGCGCCGACAAAACAGTGCTGAACGGTGGGCGCGGCAACCAGGGCCTTCGCTCCCTGCACAAAATTTTCCCGTGCTGCGGAGTCAAGACCTGGCTGTAGCCAAAAGTATACAGTATGGATCATTCCGGTAGTTGTCATTGGTCGTTGTTTATCTTGGCCCGGGGGCCGATGGGCCGCCAAGGTAATTCATCTTGGCAAAACCAACTATTTCCCGCATTCAGTCGTATCCATAACTGCTGACCCGATCCTGGTCTTTACCGACCAACGAACCAACCGACCAATTACATGACCATCATCATCATCGCCATTACCTGCATCGTTTCCTATTTGGCGTTCAACAACCCACAGCTGCGGGCCAACCTGCTCTTTATTCCTTCCGCCGTGAAAAACCGGGGGGAATACTATCGGTTCCTCACCCACGGGTTCATTCATGCCGATTTTATGCACCTGCTCTTCAACATGTGGGCCCTGTATATTTTCGGTGGCATTGCCGAATACCACTTTAGTCTGCTCTTCGGCCTCACTTTCGGTAAATTGGCCTACCTGCTGTTTTACCTGGCGGCCATTGCCGCCTCCAGCTTTGTGGATTACCAGCGGCACGAAAACAACCACGCTTATTCGGCACTTGGGGCCTCCGGAGCCGTAGCTGCCGTTATGTGGCCGTACATCATGTACGCCCCCTGGAACTGGTTCGTTTTTCCGCCACTGCCCGCCATTTTACTCGGGTTCGGTTACATCGCCTACAGCCACTACGCCGATAAGCGGGGCGGTACCAACATCGGCCATAATGCCCACCTGTGGGGCGCCATATTCGGTCTGGTGACTTACGTTACCCTCGCTGCTTTCCTTGAGCCTGCCATCCTCAGTGACTTTTGGGTGGAACTGATGCACCCGAAAGGTCCGGGCAGTTTTTAGGGCGCGGCCGCAGGTGCCAGGAACGGTCCGGGAAGAGCATGGCTGATGCACCGTTCACTCCCCGGCCAGCAGGCCGGGAACGGGCGGGTTCGCTTGCCGGGGAACGGGACAACTCATTTCCAGCAGGACGCAGGCTTCAGGATTTCACTTGCCTGGCAGCGTCTTCGCTCGTCCGCCCGAGGCGGACGCGTAGCGGCCTGACTCGTCCGCCGGGAGAAGGCTTTGCTGAGGTTGGGAACCCGTCTTTCGGCGGACGACCACGCAGCAGCCCGGAACGGAATCAGCTCCTGGCGTTAGCTTACGTGGGGCTCCATCCCCACGACGCCGGGCGACGAGCGAGCTTGCGATCGCCCTGCACTTGCCTGGAATTAGCTGCCGCAGCTAAGAGAAAAAGTAGTACTTTTGCGCCCGATTTATCCGGACTGTTTCCTACAGCGCCGATAATTCATCCATCTCATCATTTACCTCCCTCCCATGGCACTTAAGTGCGGCATCGTAGGCCTCCCCAACGTCGGCAAATCCACCCTTTTCAACGCCCTGACTTCAGCCAAAGCCCTGGCGGCTAACTATCCTTTTGCCACAAAAGAGCCCAACATTGGTGTCATTACGGTCCCCGATCCCCGCCTGGACAAGCTCGCGGAGCTCGTAAACCCGCAGAACGTACAGCCTACGACCGTGGACATCGTCGACATCGCCGGCCTCATCAAGGGAGCAAGTAAGGGAGAGGGCCTCGGCAATCAGTTCCTGGGCAACATCCGGGAAACGGACGCCATCATCCACGTTGTCCGTTGTTTTGATGACGACAACGTCGTTCACGTCGATGGCTCCGTCGATCCTGCCCGCGACAAAATGATCATTGATACCGAACTGATCCTCAAAGACATCGACACGGTGGAAAAACGCGTGGAAAAATTCCGCCGTACCGCTAAATCCGGGGATAAAGACAGTAAGAAAATGGTCGAGATCGGCGATGCCTTACTCGCCCACCTCGAGAGCGAACAACCCGCGCGCAGTTTTGAAACTTCGGAGGAAGGCGAAGAGATCGTCAAGGACCTGTACCTCCTGACGGCCAAGCCGATCCTCTACGTCTGTAACGTCGATGAAGGCAGCTTCCCGGAGGGGAACAAACACACGGAGGCCTTCAAGGCCGCCGTCGCCGCCGAAAAGGCAGAAATTATCCTGGTATCTGCCCAGATCGAAGCAGAAATCGCTGAACTGGACACCAAG
>JAUIIF010000846.1 GCA_030431945.1 Bacteroidia bacterium
CACGGTTTAGCCACGCCTTTTCTCTCTTCCTGCCACTGGGCGAAGGACAGATTAGGGTGCAGCCGGACTTTCCCCGCCACCACTTCCTTGCGCTGGTTAGGGTTGCCTCCCCAGTTAATGGTTGAAATTTCCTCTGGCCGGAACCAGATCAGGTATTCTCCCGGGGTGTAGCTGATGCGGATACTTAACAATCCGGCCGGCCGGCTGCGAAAATTTTTCGCCGGTGAAAATTCATCGAAAAGGGCGTTGGTTTCGTAGAGGTGTTGTTCCTTTTCCTCCAGCCAGGCTATTAATTTTTGTACCTCTTCCTTGCTTGGGCAATCGCCCTGGTGATGCGTTTCCCCTTCCAGTACCAGGACGACACCGGTAGCGCTCATCAGCTCCAGCAAATCCGTATTTCCTTCGCTGAACAGGCCGTCTACAATGTCCTGCTGCTGAGACATCCGTTCGTATAACGTAGACCTGATCAGGTTGGCGCCGATTAAATCTTCCCGGATTTTAACGGCTTCCCAGAGCCCCAGATGTCCGGACAAGGTCTTGCTCAGCAGGTTGAGCATCGTCCGCAACCGGTAATCGATGACCTTCTCCGTACGGTGATGGCAAGCGATCAGTCCCCACAATCTTTGTTCTACGACGATGGCGATACTCAGGCTTGCACCAACCCCCATGTTGCGTAAGTATTCCAGGTGAATGGGAGAACTGCCCCGGCCGGTGGCACAGGATAAATCAAGCGATGTCAGGTTTTCGTCGGTGATGACGATGCTGACCTGGTCTTTGGCCGAACTGGCTATTTGCCGCACGGGATTTTTCAAGAACAGCTCCCGGGCCTGCTTAGGAATATCGGTATGCGGATAGTGAAGGTGTAAAAAGGCCGGCAGTTCCGGCTCCCGGGCCTCCGCAATTACTTCTCCATTATTATCGGCATCAAACCGATAGAGCATCACGCGATCATAGTTCGTCAGAGCCTTCACCTCCTCCACTACCCGATCTGCCAGGCTGTTCATTTCCCCACCGTCCTGAACATGCTGCAGCGCCAGGTCCATCCTCAGGAGGAAATCAGAACTGGAGACGTTTTCATCGCGTGGTTCAAATTCAAGTAGATACAATTCCCCTGCTGACCGGGTGATGATGTTCCAACTGTCCTGCTCCGCCGTTCCGGCGGCAGGCTGAAACTTAATGGGTAAACCACCTAACCCGGAACGCTTCTGCAATGAAGCTCTTATTTCTTCCAGGCTAGCGGGAGGAAAAAGATCAGCTAAAGCCATACCGATTACCTTTCCAGTTGCAGCCGGATTGAAGTCGGAAAAGTCTCCTGCACAGGCCTTAATGGTAAAGCTGATTTTGTCAACGGCCAGCAGTTTCCCTGGCTTTTGATAATGCCGAATGAACCGCAGCGGTTCTTCGTCGCAATTAGCTAAATCATAGGGCTGTTGGTAAGGAGCTAAGCTGTTTGAAGTTGGACGTGGCAAAAAAGGACT
Source organism: Bacteroidia bacterium (assembly GCA_030431945.1). GTDB lineage: Bacteria > Bacteroidota > Bacteroidia > Chitinophagales > Saprospiraceae > Neolewinella. The sequence continues at coordinate 1,479 of JAUIIF010000846.1, forward strand.
TTTACAAATAAATTAGGTGCCAAAGTCTGGAACTTTGGCCATGTGCTGTCGGGTAAAACTAAGTAAAAAAGCAGTTTGACACAACTTTTCAACACTTTGGAAAAGCCTAACAAAACAATTCCGTGAACAATGAATTTTACACCTGCTTTCAGGCAAAAGCCTGCATCCTTTGCGCAATTTTCCTTCTTGGTATAACCCCGCTTATG
>JAUIIF010000147.1 GCA_030431945.1 Bacteroidia bacterium
GCACTGCTTTTCGATCTTGACGGAACCCTTGTTGACAACATGATGGTCCACCACCGTGCCTGGCAACGCAAACTGCAGGAGTTGGGCCTGGACTACAGCCTGGAGCGCGTCAAGGAAGAAATTCACGGGGTGAACCTGGAAATCCTGGAACGCCTCTTTGGCGATCGCTTTTCGCCGGCAGAACGGGAACAGATTGCCTGGGATAAGGAGGCCGCCTACCGCGAGATCTTTGCGGTGGATTTTGCGGCCAACATCGTTCCCGGTGCCGTCGCGTTCATCCGGCAGGCGCACGCAGCGGGTATCCCGCTGGCGATCGGCACCGCCGGCCCCCGGGAAAACGCCTACTTTGTCATTGACCGGCTGGGCATCGGCGATTTGTTGGGGCACGTTGTCCACTCCGGCATGGTCCGCCAGGGGAAGCCGCATCCCGAGGTCTTTCAGCAGGGGGCGGATGCCCTGGGCGTCCCCCTGGAGGACTGCCTCATCTTCGAAGATTCGGTCACGGGGGCCCAGGCGGCAAATAATGCTGGCTGCCCGGTGATCGTGTTGACGACCACCCACCAGGAAGCAGAATTCACGGCGCAGCAGGTGGCCAACTTCCGCCCGGACTTCACCGGGCTGAGCGTCGTTAAAACGGCGGCAGGGTTCCAGGTCGTCGACCAGGCCTGAGCCCTACCTTTACGGGCAATCGATGATGGGGAGCGTAAAGAAAAAAGACTGGCCTTACGAACTAGCTCTGGGGGGGCTGATCCTTGCGGGGAGCCTGTTGTGGGGCATCAACTGGTGGTCTGCCCGACCCCTCTTTATCGACGAGGCCAACCTGGCCCGAAATCTTTATGATCGCTCCTTTACCGGGCTCTGGCAGCCACTGGATTTTCAGCAGTATGCGCCCCCTCTCTACCTGGTGCTAACCAAAGCCTGTGGCGAATTACTGGGCTACGGCGAACGTGCCCTGCGGCTGCCCGCCCTGCTGGCGGCCTTCCTGACGCTGGGCTGCCTGATCCGAATTGGTCGCCAACTGGACCTGGGGCGCTGGGTACTGCTGCCGCTGGCCCTGCTTTTTGTCAATCCTGAGGTCCTGCGCTACGTCGGGGAACTAAAGCCATATTCGCTGGACCTGGCGGTAGCCGCCCTGCTCTTGCTGCTGGGCCTCTCCTGGCCCCGGGCAGACTGGCGCTGGGCGCTGGTTGGCAGCCTGGTCGTCTGGCTTTCGCTGCCGGCCGTTTTCCTGCTGGCCATTCTGCCGCTGCCACGGTTGTGGCGCGCTGACCGAAAGACCTGGTTGCGCTGGGGGGGAGTGATCAGCTGCTGGCTCGTCTCGTTTGGGGTGCTGTACTGGTTGGTCCTCGCGCCTTCGGTCGGCAAGAGTCTCCTCACGACTTTCCATGCCCCTTACTTCTTTCCCTTGCCCGGGCGGTCTTACTTCTCCTGGGAGCAGGTGCTGCGCTTGTTGCTGGCCCAGCCGCGCCTGGCCTTCGGGTTTACGGCCGTAGCCATTGGCTGGGGCTTACTCATGACGCTGGCCGGTGGTTGGGCGACGAAAGGAAAGACGGTGGTACTGCTTATTTTGCCGACCCTGCTGGTGTTTGCCGTCTCGTCCCTGGAAAAATACAGCCTGATTCCCCGCCTGATGCTGTTTACCCTACCCGGTTGGTGGCTGCTGGCCACCTTAGGGACCCGGGCACTTTGGCAGCGGTGCCGCCACCAGGCTGTCTGCGCGTTTTTGCTCTTGCTGGGCTGGGGGATTGTGCTGCCGGGAACCAACGTCCTGCGGCACTACACGCAGCCCCTGCAGTTTAGCGACGCCCGTAGCCTGACGATCAACCGCGCCGACGACTACACGCCGGTTGTCCACAAAAGTGCCGTGCCAGGGTACGATTACTACCGGCGTATCCACCCGGCATCCGCCACCGATACCGGGATAGTGGCTGCTTCCACCCTGCAGGAGCAGGCGCTTCACGGCAACTACGTCGTGCTGTACGATGTGCTGACCAAGGCTGAAAACAGGGAGCAGGTGCGCCAGGACAGCTCCTGGGCCGTGGAACACGGCGCGACGGAGGTACGGGTAGAGCCGTTGTACCGGTCGGCAAGGCTCTACGTCCGTTTCCCGGAAGCAGACTAAGGTGGCAGGTACTTGGCTTAGTCTGCACCTGCGACCGCGCCCAAACTATTCCGGCAACCCTTATCTTACGGCCCATGTCCCCTCCCTGGAAAACTGCCTTTATTGCTTTTGCCGCCTACCTGAAGCTGAGTCGTGGCTACTCCGATCACACCCTGGCCGCGTACCGCTCTGACCTGGAGAAATTGCCGGCCTACCTGCAGCTGCGCAACTGGGATTTGGCGCCCGGCCAAATAGAGCGGTTTCATCTCGATGACTTCATCCAGTACCTGGCGGAACTTGGCCTGGCGGCCCGCTCACAGGCCCGGTTGATCTCGGCCCTGAAAACATTCTTCGGCTTTATGCTCGATGAGAAACGGGTGCTGACGGATCCGACGGAGTTGCTGAAAGCGCCCCGGCTGGGGCGCAAAATACCGGAGGTACTCACCTATCAGGAAATCCGGGATTTACTCGGTGCCATCGATCTCAGCCTTGATCATGGTTTGCGGGACCGGGCCTTACTCGAAACCCTGTACGCCTGCGGTTTGCGGGTTAGTGAAGTGACGGACCTTAAACTTACCAACCTTTACTTTGACCAGGGCTTTGTGCGGGTCACCGGCAAGGGAAATAAAGAAAGGATTGTTCCCATCGGCGGCGAGGCCATTTATCACGTGGAGGTGTACCTGGAGTACGTCCGTAAAGTCCTTCCGGCCGTGAAGCCGGAAGCGGAAAACATTGTTTTCCTCAACCGGCGTGGTGGCCGGCTAAGTCGGGTAAGCGTTTTCACCGCCGTAAAAAAATACGCTGCGGCTGCGGGGATAGAAAAGACCGTTAGTCCGCACACTTTCCGCCATTCTTTTGCCACCCACCTCATCGAAGGTGGGGCGGACCTGCGGGCCGTGCAGGAAATGTTGGGCCACGAATCCATCTTGACGACGGAAATCTATACCCACCTCGATACCGACTTCCTGCGGGAAACCATCATGAGCTTTCATCCGAGTAATCAGTAGTCCGCAGCACTTGAAAGGGCTGGCTTTTGCTACCCGAAGCCCAGCGCTTTGCGTACTTCTGCCAGCTTCCGGTCGGCGCGTTCCCGTACGTTTTGTTCGCACTTTTCGAGCACGCGGTCGATCTCGGCCGGGTCATTTACGTACCGATCGTAGGTCGTTCGCGTATCGGCGTAGGTGTCCAGAATGAGTTCGAAGAGGGCCTTTTTGGCCGCTCCGTAGCCATAGCCACCGTTGCGGTAGTTGGCTTTCATCGTCTCCGTGGCTTCCGGAGTCGCCAGCAGTTCGTACAGGCGGAAGACATTGCAGGTGTCGGGGTCCTTAGGCTCTTCGACGGGGGTCGAAGAGGTGACAATAGAGTTGATCTTTTTCTTCAACTTCTTTTCGGGCAGGAAAATGTCGACGAAGTTGTTGTAAGACTTACTCATTTTCCGGCCATCGATGCCGGGGACGACCATCACCCGCTCGTCCGTCGAGGCCTCGGGAACCACAAAAAGCTCCTGCTGGTATTCGTGGTTGATCCGGCGGGCAACATCCCGGGTGAATTCCAGGTGTTGCAACTGGTCTTTGCCAACGGGGACCGTGTTGACGTCGTACAGCAGAATGTCAGCGGCCATCAGCACGGGATAGGTGAACAGGCCGGCACTGACGTCGCCAAGGTTGTCTGACTTGTCCTTAAAAGAGTGGGCCAGGGAGAGCCGGGAAAAAGGCATGAAGCAGCCCAGGTACCAGGACAGTTCCGTTACCTGCGGAATCTTTGACTGGCGGTACAGCAGGCTTTTTTCCGGGTCCAGCCCGAGGGCTAACCAGGCCGCGGCGACGGAGCGGACATTGGCCAGGCGCGTTTCGGCGTCTTTGATTGTCGTCAGAGAGTGAAGGTCCGCAATGAAGTAGAGGCATTCGGTTCCGGAGGTGTTCGCCAGCCGGATGGCGGGCTCAATGGCGCCAAGGATGTTGCCCAGGTGGGGAATGCCGGTACTCTGGATGCCAGTAAGAATTCTTTTCATTGGAAAGGAAGATTAGCCGCAGTTCGGGTCAATTGGTCTTTACGTTGCTCTCGAATCAGTCCCGCTGGGTGAAAATGCCGGAAACAAAGGACTTAACTAACTAAATAAGCGTAAGGAGAAGTTGCAAGAACGTTCTCCTGCCGCAAAGAAAGGAAAAAAGTGGGAGCTGCGGAGCAGGCGGCGGGGGTGCCGGTTGTCCATCCTCCTCTGCTACAGGATAAAAGAGCTTGACCATACAGACTAACGAACTATTCCTGGCGTTACCTTTGCAGCCCTTTTCACCAGCGCGCCGCTCAGCTTGATCGCCGCGCTACTTTTTTCAGTATGTCTCTATCACGCTTTCTACCGGTTTTACTGTCTGTGCTTTTTCTGTTGCCTTCCTCCGCTGATGCTCAGCTGGAGATGAAGGGATTGGAAATTGGCCCCTGGGCCGGCGCTTCCGTTTATTTCGGTGACCTGAATACGGAGTCTAAACTCAATCACCTGAACCCGGCTGGCGGTTTCGCCGCCCGCTACAATTTCAATCACCGCCTGGCCGCCCGGGTCAGCTTTAATTACGGAAAGATTGAAGCTTACGACAGCGATTCCAACAACCCCTTCGAGCTGAACCGGAATCTGAACTTTCAGTCCACCATCTTCGACGGGACGGCGCAGTTCGAATTTAACTTCCTGCCTTATTTCCACGGGCACAAAGACTACTTTTTCACCCCGTACGCTTTTGCGGGGGTATCCGTCTTCACCCATAACCCGAAAACCCGTACCGACAACGGGATGCTCGTTGAACTGCGGGACCTGGGCACGGAGGGCCAGCTGCGGGGAGAAGAGTACCTGGTCATCAGTAATGCCCTGACGGCAGGGCTTGGCATCAAGTGGGACTTGTCTTACGAAATCAGTATGGACGTAAACGTCGGCATCCGGAACGCCAATACGGACTACCTCGACGACGTAAGTACGGTTTATCCGGACGTTTCTGACCTGCGGCGTAGCCGCGGACAGGTAGCAGTCGACCTCTCCGATCGCGGCCTGGCGCTTGACGCAGAAGGAGAACGCATTGACCGGGAAGGACAGCAACGGGGAGACGATACCGTCAATGATCGCTACGTCTTCGCAGGCATCGGCATAAATTATTATTTCGGCGACGTTCGCTGCCCGGATTACGGGCACAAGAAAAGCCGGAGAAGACGGCGGTAAGGGAGGCGCGGCCGCTGGTGCCGGCCAGGAACCCTGAGGGCAGGGTAGGTAGCAGCGGCTGTGACCACGATTAAGGCCTGGCCGGTCAGCTTCTCCCCGAACATTCCCGGCGCGGCCGGCTTTTAGCAGGTAAAGCTTAGTTTATGCGAAATACTGCTCTCCTGAAGGGCGTCGTTGGCGGCGTCATTGGTGGCCTGGTGGCCACCGTTGCTAAAACCATTTGGGAAGATTACTTTCCCGTCCGTGACTCTTCCACCCCCACACCACCGGCGATAATTGCCGAACGGGCCAGCAAGGCTGCCGGTTATGGTTCCCTTACGGACCAGGAAACGGCCCTGGCAGAAACGGGCATACACTTCGCCTTCGGGGTGGGCACCGGGGTCGCCTACGGCGTCCTCGCCGAAGAGGTTCCGGAAGCGACAACCGGTGGCGGCACCCTGTTTGCTACCGCTTTTTATGCCGGAACGCACGGCTCGGTCGTACCCGGGCTGAACCTGGAACCCTGGCCCTGGAACGTGGAGCCACGTGACTACGCGGTGAACGAATTTCTCGGTCACCTCGTCTACGGCCTTGCCCTGGAAATGACGCGCCGTGGCGTGCGGGTGATGTTGGAATAATCCCGTTGTATCTTCGCCGTTCCGTGCTCTCGGAACCAAAATATCAAAATACCAACAGTGGTCTATCTCGAACTCACCGACGTCTCAAAAATCTACGGCGAAAAAGTACTTTTCGACAAGGTCAGCCTGCAGGTGGCAAAGAACACGAAGGTGGCCCTGGTGGCCAAGAACGGCACGGGAAAATCCACCTTGCTCCGGGTCGCTGCCGGAATCGACCTGCCCGAAGGGCTGGGGTCGCAAATCTACGTCCACAAGGAGGCCCGGATGGCCTACCTGCCGCAGGAGCCGGATTTCGGCGAGAACGCCACGGTAATGGACGCGGTCTTTGACTCCGACAACGAGATGGTCCGGGCCGTTCGCGATTACGAAGAAGCGCTGTCCCGCGCAGACCAGCCGGACAAGCTTCAGCGGGCCCTGACCAAGATGGATGAATTGCAGGCCTGGGACATCGAGGCACGCATCAAAGAAGTGCTCTTCAAACTTAACATCGAGCGCTTTGACCAAAAGGTAAGTACCCTCTCCGGCGGCCAGCGCAAGCGCGTGGCCCTGGCTAAACTGATCATCGATGAGCCGGACCTGATCATCATGGACGAACCGACGAACCACCTCGATCTGGATATGATCGAATGGCTCGAGGAATGGCTGCAAAGCACTAACCTTACCCTGCTGATGGTAACGCACGATCGTTACTTTCTGGAGCGGGTCTGTAACCGCATCATTGAACTGGACGGGGGAGAGATCTACCACTATACGGGCAACTACTCCGACTTTCTGGAGAAAAAAGCCATCCGGGAAGAAACGGAATCCGCCGAACTCGCTAAGGATAAAAAGCGGATGAAGCAGGAGCTGGAATGGGTGCGCCGCATGCCCTCCGGCCGGGGGACCAAGGCCAAAAGCCGGATTAATGCGTTTCATGAACTCAAATCCAAGGTCGGCAGCTTCCGGAAAGAGGAAGAGCTCACCATCGAGATAAAGGGACAGCGCCTGGGAGGTAAAATTCTGGAAGCCCATAACATCAGCAAATCTTACGGAGACAAGCAGCTGGTGAAAGGTTTCAGCTATAAGTTTCAGAAAGGGGAGCGTGCCGGTATTGTCGGGCGCAACGGTGCGGGCAAGTCCACCCTGCTGCATATGCTGACCAAAGAGCTGGAACCGGATACGGGCAAGGTGGTGCACGGCGTCAATACCCACTTCGGGTACTACACCCAGGATGGGATCAGGCTGGATGAGGACAAGCGGGTCATTGAAGTCGTGCGGGAAATCGCCGAATTTATCCCGCTGGAAAAAGGACTGAAACTGACGGCCCGGGGGCTGTTGGAGCGCTTTATGTTCAACTCCAAGCAGCAGCAGGTGTACGTCAGCCAGCTGAGCGGCGGCGAACGCCGCCGCCTCTACCTGCTCACCATCCTGATGAAGAACCCCAACTTCCTCATCCTGGATGAACCGACGAACGATCTGGACATCATGACCCTGAACGTACTGGAAGATTTCTTAATGGATTTCCCAGGTTGTGTCCTCATTGTTTCTCACGACCGCTTCTTTCTGGATAAGATCTGCCAGCACCTCTTCATTTTTGAAGAAAAGGGCAACCTTCGGGATTGGAACGGGCTGTACACCGAATACCGCGAACTCCGGAAAGAAGAGCTGGCCGAAGAGAAAGCCCTGCTCGCTGAAAAAACCTCCACGGCACCGGCGGCCGCGCCCAAAAAGGAAGAGCCCCAGGAACACATCTCCCAGGAAACCCGCAAGGCCATTCGCCGGATTGAGGGCCAGCTGAAAAAGCTGGAAGAAGCCAAAGGAAAGATCAATAAACAATTTGAAAAAGCAGCGGAACTGGACCCCGCTAAAATTGCCGAACTGGGTAAAGAACTGGCCGAAATCAACGAACAGATTGAAGAGAAGGAAATGGAGTGGATGGAGCTGGTGGAATGATGGCCCCGCTACCCTAAACTCTGGTGGAACTCCTTCTCCAGCGCCAACCGCAGGTGGGCCTGCAGTACGTCGCCCATCGTCCGGCACCGGTCGAATCGCTTGGTTTCGTGGTGGGCATTGAGGTCTTTAATCAGCTGCTGGGTCTTCTCCGGGGTGGAAATTTCGTCTTCAGAAATGATTTTCAGTAAATCGCGCACGCGGCGGTTGCCCACCTTGATCCGGGCGCCGATCATGGCGCGCTCTTCGAGTTGGTACTGACGGACGGCAGCGGGGTTCATGTGCTCGATCCCCATGAAAATGATGGGGTTGTTTTCTTTGAAAAACTGGGGCAGGTAAAAGGATTTTTTTCCCTCGTAGCACTGCTGATCAAAATCGATGGCCCGGAACCGGAACTGGCTGCCTTCAATGTCGGGCGTAATGTCAATCACGTAGTTGTAAGCCCGCATATCGCCCAGGAGGCGCACGAAGCAGCGTTCGTTGAACTTAACGAATTCCTTCGCCATCCGAATCTGATTGAAAGGAGTATCGTCCAGCTTGTCTTTGTAGAAGTCATCGCCGGGAATGCCGGCTACGTGTTCCACGATGAGCGTATCGCCGTCAATCAGGTAGCGGACACTTTCCGGGCTCAGTAACTCTTCCAGCTCCAGGCCGTAGACGCGGTTGGCGTCGACCTTCTTTACGTAAAAGTGGTCGTAGTTATCGTTTAAACGATTGATGATCCGAATGCGGAAAGGAGAGGTGTTGCCGAACAGGCAGTAGTCCACCCGGGCTACTTCCAGGTGCTCCAGGGAGGACATATCGCCGCCCATCTTCAGCAGGGCGTACGTCTGGCAAAGGCTCTGCAGTATTTCTGCGCGCTCGTGTTCGTCGTAATAAATTGTCTGCCAGTACGTGTCTTCTCCCTCGTGGTTCAGCAGGGCAGTGGTCTGGTGAAAGCGGTCCAGGTCCGCATACTGCAGGGGGAGTTTGACTTCCCGGCGGTGCCGGCGCAAATAAGCACGCAGTGGCGCGCGTACGGGGATAATGACCTTCTTCTTCATAACGCCTCCAAGGTACGCGCCTGCAACTTTAGGTGGAAGTAATATGGTTCTCAGGGCGCGGACGCAGGTACAAAAACGGGTATACGGCAGG
>JAUIIF010000148.1 GCA_030431945.1 Bacteroidia bacterium
GCCACAACAGGGAAAATAGAATACCTCTAAGCATACGAATCGGCTATTTTTTCCAACAATAAGACTGGGCGCAGGACCAGCATTCATCAGCAGGAGAAAGCCTCAGGCGGCCAACCCGCAGATCCGAACGTTGCTCCCGTTTCCGTCGGTAGTGACCTGGCCACTCCCCTGAAGCTACAGTCCGCCGTGTACGCCCGCGAACTGTTCCTTGGTTGGCATATCGTAGAGCTCGATCAACTTGACCGAAAATGCACGGTGGTAGGGGCCGAATTTTGCGTCGGAGATCCGGCTCCAGGCCATTTCGGTTTGGTCTCCGGCGATGGCCTGCATTTCCCAGACGGCGTCCATGCGGTCTACGTTACTGTCCAGGGTCAGGCGGGGGTATTTGCTGGTCGAATAGTCGAGGTACCAGGCTCCGGCGTGGGTTTGCCGATCCCAGTGACCGCCGTAAAAAGTACCGTTGTCGAAACAGCGAATCCACTGTCCGGTACCGGCAATTTTTTGCGGGCGACTGGCCTGAGTGTCAGCGTACCCCTCAACGACCCAGTAGCTTTTGGTCAGCATTTGGGCCTCTATGCGCTCCATGGGGGGCGCCAGTACCTGGCCGAATGCCCCGACGGAAGTAGTGGAGGCGTTGAGCTCGTCAGCGGCCGGAATTTTGTGGATGTACAGGGGAATGTAGGTAGCGGTGTCCTGATCCGGGCTGGCAACGTAGGAAGCCGTGCTTTCCAGTTCATCAGCTGCGGTGGTTCCGTCCTGAGGTCCGTTATTTCCGCAGGCCACCAGGGTAAAAGCAGCCAGCAGGAGAAATAGATATTGCTTCATTTTCGTGGGATTAACTTGGGGGCAAAGGTACGTTATTCCTCGCTTTACGGACGGAACGCCGCTGCTGTTAACGATGCATTGTGAGGCCGGCCGCAACGGGGTGTCTGCCGGTTACCCATTTATTGCACCTGCGACCGCGCCGCCTCTTCCGTAATGCGAACCGATGACGGAAAATGCCGTTCCCTGACCACTTTTGTTGGTGTATTTAACCATTTGCCCAACTAAATACGAGGGGGTTAAAAGGCACGCCCCCGGCCCTTGGCAACGGTCTGATTTCAGCACTGGCGGCGCAGCTACTTCTACACACCTTTTGTGGCAGGACTTCTCACTTGGGCCCAATTCTCCTATCTTCGCCACCATGGATTTTGCCCCCCTTCTGAAAGCCATAAAGAGCAAGGAGTTTTCCCCGTTGTACCTGTTGCACGGAGAAGAACCCTATTTTATTGATCAGCTGGAAGAGGCACTGGAGGCCAACGCGCTGCAGGAGCACGAGCGGGCGTTTAATCAGACCATTCTTTACGGCAAGGATACGGAGTACCTACAGGTGATTGATGCTGCCCGCCGCTTTCCGATGATGGCCGAAAGGCAGTTGGTGCTGCTACGGGAAGCACAGGATATGCGCAGCCTGAAAGAGCTGGTAAAATACGCGGAGAACCCCTCCCCCACTACCGTGCTGGTGATCAGCCATAAACACAAAAAGCTGAACGGCAACCTGGCCCTCACGAAGGCCCTGAAGAAAAACGGCATCGTATTTGAAGCCAAAGGATTGTACGAAAACAAGGTACCCGGCTGGATCACCACCTACCTGAAGGGAAAAAAATACGGCATCGAGCCGGAGGCGGCTAACCTGCTGGCGGAATTCCTGGGCACCAGCCTGGGAAAAATCAGTAATGAGCTGGATAAGCTGACCATCAACTTACCCAAGGGCACTACCGTTACGACCAAGATTGTAGAAGACCAGGTAGGGGTCAGTAAGGATTACAACGTTTTTGAATTGCAAAAGGCCATCGGCCATCACGATGTCGTTAAGGCTACGCGAATCCTGCTGTATTTCAAAGCGAACCCCAAGGCCGGGCCGTTGCCCATGGTCCTCGGTAGTCTGTACAATTACTTCAGCAAAGTCTTTCAGCTCAAGGAACTCCACCGCAAGCGGGCCGGCAAACAGGACATTATGCAGGCACTGAACCTCCGTTTTGAGTTCTTCCTCCAGGATTACGAAACCACCGCCCGCAATTTTTCTGAGGCCGGTATCCGGCAGCTGTTCGGGCTGCTGCGGGAATACGACCTGAAGAGCAAGGGAGTAGGCAGCAACCTGGCCGGCAAACACGAAAATGAACTGCTGAAGGAATTGGTCTGGCGGATGATGCACCTGGGGAAAGGGGGAGGTTGACGGGCTACCGCAGCCGGGGGCTGGTGAAGGAATAAAGGGCTGCGGTCGTTACAGCTTTCCGGATTTGGGAAACGCCACCCAGAACCAGAGCGCTGCGGCGACGCCGATCACGCCCGGAATCAGCCAGATCGTGCCCCAGGCATGCTGGCCGGTCTCCAGGGTATTGGCCAGCACCACCTCGCCGGCGATCCAGCTACCGATGAATACCCCGAGGCCCTGGCTGGCAAAAGAAATGAGGCCCTGGGCGGTGCTGCGCAGGCTGATCGGCACCCGGTTATCCACGTAGATCTGAGCGGCAATCACGATCCAGGCAAAGGCGATGCCCTGGACGAGAATTCCGGCGTACAGCAGCCACTCCTGATGGTCCGGCCGCGCAAAAGCAAAGGCAAAATAGCGGAGCCCCCAAACCAGGATGCCCCAGAAGACAATCTTCCGGAAGCGTATTTTTCGAAACGCCAGCGGCATGGCTAACACAATAAAAATCTCCCCTAACTGGCCCAGCGACATTTTGGCCGCCGCGTTCGTCCACCCCACTTCATTAAGGAAGGGATTGAGAAAGGAATAGTAGAAGGCGGCCGGAAGGCAGGACAAGAGGATGGCTACGAAGAGGACGATCATCCCCGGCTCCCGGAGGATCCCGACAACCTGGCTCCCGCGCAGGGAGCGCCAGTCAAAGCCCGGCTGCGGGGGTATCGGGGGGAGTGTCAGCGACATCCCGGCCATCAGGGCCGCGGTCACCGCGCCCGCCAGCAGGGGAAGAGCAGTGCTTTCCACCCCGAAATAACTCAGGCCCAGGCCCGCCAACATAAAAGAAACCGTACCCCATACCCGCACGGCTGGAAAGCTTTTGGCGGGATCCTCCAACTGGTGGAAACATACGGCGGATAGCAGGCCGAAGGTGGGGATAAAAGACAGGTTAAAAATCAGCATCAGAACGTAAAAAACCGGGAAGGAAGTAGCGAAAAAACAAGCCGTCAGCGCGGCGGCCGCGATGATGTTCAGGATCAGTAGCAACCGATTAGCACTGAAGTGACGATCAGCCAACCAGCCGATTAAAGGCGGCGCTACCGTAGCGGCCAGCGCATTGGTGGCATAGACGAGGCCGACTTCACGGCCGCTGAACCCAAGGGGGCCCAACAGGTAGGTTCCGATGCTGATCACGCTGAGCGCGTAAGTAGCATTCTGGAAAAACTGCAGGATGGATAGGCGGACGCGCGTAGTCATTCCGCGAAGGTAGGCTACCAGATTTTATACGATCAGGTCTTCCGAATCTTCCCGGGAAAGCGCCTGTTTTTCACGTTGTTGCGGCAAAGACTCCAGGTCAAGTACATCAGTTGGTGGTTGTTGCTTTTGCCGGTACTTCAGTGTCAGGACAAAGAGCAATAAAAGACTGACGAAAACGGCGAATAGAAGGACAAGGACACCCATAAGCGGAATCAATTTATTGCCTGAAGATAATCCCGCGGTGAATTATCCAGCAGCTTATTCGACCAACATATTTACCCGGCAGATCGACTCAAAGGATCAGGTCATCTTCAACTTTAACAGGGGTTGATCGCTCAGCATATTCTTTTAGCTTTTCTTCGCTCAACTCCAGTTTTTCTTTTTTTCGCCCCACCAGCCGGTAGGTGTGCTGTCAAAGTTATAAATATATGACAAGACCTTCATTTGTCCCGTAACTAAATCCCCCCTACATTTGCCCCGCACCGGAAACGCCCGGTGTACAATTTATAACGAAGGGTGGAGAGCACAGGCTCCGTGAAACCCTGGCAACCACTCCTCCCCTGGCCCGGAGGGAAAGGTGCCAAAGCCTGCCCGCAATATTGCGGGAAACTATAAAATACTCCGCCAATGAATTACCCTCCCGTCTCCCCCTGTCCGCTGCCCTTAATCGGCCCGGATCTTGGATAAGCAACTACTTTCTGACGAACAGCAGCTTGGTCGATTACTGGACCAGGCCCGCGACTTTGCGCTCGGTTTCCGCGGAAATGACCGCCTGGCGGCGGGTTCCTCCCTGACCCGAATTCCGCAGCAGACCCTTCCGGAACGGGGGGCGGGGACGCAGGATGCCCTGCAGGTTTTTCAGGAGCAGTGGACACCTTATCTGGTGGCAGCGCCTTCTAACCGCTACCTCGGCTATGTCACCGGCGGGACCACTCCGGCAGCCCTTACGGGCGACTGGCTAACGGCGGCCGCAGACCAGAACCCACAGTCCGTCACTGGTCAGGGCGATGTCTCTGCAGCTCTTGAGCGGACGACCATTGACTTACTGCGCCAACTTTTCCGGCTCCCCGCCGAGTTTTGCGGCGGCTTCGTGACGGGGGCTACGATGTCTTCGTTTACCTGCCTGGGCGTTGCCCGCCAATGGGTGGCCCGGCAACAGGGCTACGACGTGGCTAAAGATGGCCTGCAACAACCAATTGCCGTGCTTGCGGCAACGCCGCACAGTTCGGCCATCAAGTGCCTGGCCATGTTAGGCATCGGGAGCCGCAACCTGATCAGCGTAGCCACGCTACCGCAGCGGGAAGCCATCGACCTCACGGACCTGCACGCAAAAATCGAGGCCCTCGGGGGGCAGCCTTTCCTGCTTATTGCCAGTGGCGGCACCGTAAACACCGTTGATTTTGACGACCTCACGGCCCTGGGCAAGCTGAAAGAAAAGTACAACTGCTGGCTCCACGTAGATGCGGCTTTTGGCGGCTTCGCCGCCGTAAGCCCGGCACACGCTCACCTGCTGGCGGGCTGGGAACTGGCCGACAGCATTACGATTGACAACCACAAGTGGCTCAATGTCCCCTACGATTCCGCCTGCTGGTTTATCCGCAAGGAATACCTGCCGCTGCAGCTCGCCACCTTTCAGAATTCTGCCGCACCTTATCTGGGTGACCCCGCAGCCAATTTCAGCTACCTTAACCTGGGGCCGGAGAACAGCCGGCGCTTGCGGGCCCTGCCCGCCTGGTTTAGTCTGATGGCTTACGGAAGGCAAGGCTACCGGGACATCGTGGAAAGGTGCATCGACACCGCCCGCTGCTTAGGGGAATCCCTGACCCGGGACGCCAATTTCTCCTTACTGGCCCCCGTGCGGCTCAACGTGGTTGCCTTTACCGTTAACGGTGCCGATGCCGGCACCATCGATGCGCTGGCACAACAGTTAAGTGACCGCGGGAAATTCTTTTTAACGCCGACGACCTTTTCCGGGCAGCGCGGGCTCCGCGCCGCCTTCGTCAACTGGCGAAACCACCCGGATCAAATACCCGCCCTCCTGACGGAGTTGCACACTGCACTCAAAGAACTTACCCAGGCACCGGCGGTCGCGCCTTAAAGAAGCCGCCGCCGCTACCAAACGAAATAACCGCAAAATTTAACTCCAAAATTACCACATCATGCGTTTCGAAACCCTCCAACTCCACGCCGGCCAGGAAGTCGATGAGACTACCCGCAGCCGCGCCCTCCCGCTTTACCAGACCACCAGCTTTACCTTTCGCGACAGCGAACACGGCGCAAAGCTTTTTGCCCTCCAGGAGTTCGGCAACATCTACACCCGGATCATGAACCCGACGACGGACGCCTTCGAAAAGCGCGTAGCCGCCCTCGAAGGCGGTGTCGCGGCAGTAGCCACCAGCTCCGGTCAGGCCGCTCAGTTTCTGGCCATCAACAACATCGTACAGGCCGGGGAGAACATTGTTTCCAGCCCGTACCTCTACGGTGGCACGTACAATCAGTTTAAAGTTGCCTTCAAGCGGATCGGCATCGAGGTACGCTTTGCGGAAAGCACCGATCCGGCGGATTTTGCCAAACTGATCGATGGGAACACCAAAGCCATTTATACCGAGACGCTGCCCAACCCCAGCTTTCTGGTACCGGATTTTGCGGGACTGAGTGCCCTGGCAAAAGCAGAAGATCTGCCGCTGATCGTAGACAACACCTTCGGAGCCTGTGGTTACCTCTGCGCGCCGTTACGGCACGGGGCGGACATTGTCGTCCAATCCGCCACCAAATGGATCGGCGGCCACGGCACCAGCATTGGCGGAGTAATCGTAGATGGCGGCACCTACGATTTTGGCAACGGCAAATACCCACAGTTTACGGATCCGAGCCCGGGCTACAACGGTCTGGTCTTTAACGATGTCTTCGGTAAAAACGGACCTTTTGGCAACATTGCCTTTGCCATCCGGGCCCGGGTGGAAGGCCTGCGGGACTTCGGCCCCGCCGCCAGTCCTTTCAACGCCTGGCTGCACGTACAGGGCCTGGAAACGCTCAGCCTGCGGGTGCAACGTACCGTTGACAACGCCCAGGCGATTGCGGAGTGGCTGGACCAGCACCCCAAGGTAGCCTCCGTCAGCTATGCCGGTCTGGCCCACCATCCGGGACACACGAACGCCAAAAAGTACCTGACGCACGGCTTCGGGGGCGTCCTTGGTTTCCAGGTCAAGGGAGATAAGGCGGCGGCCACCAAAGTCGTTGACAACCTGAAACTGATCAGCCACCTTGCCAACGTCGGGGATGCCAAAACCCTCATTATCCAGCCTTCTGCCACCACGCACCAACAACTCACCGATGCGGAGCAGGCAGCTGCCGGGGTACTGCCCAACGCCTTGCGCCTGAGTGTCGGCATCGAACACGTAGAAGACATTAAGGAGGACCTGGACCAGGCCCTGGCTTTAATTTAATCCGAGTTGCGGGATGCGGGTGTCCAGCCTCGCATCCCGCCAACCCGCAACCCGTAACCCGTAACCCGCAACCCGTAACCCGCAACCCGTAACCCGCAACCTCCCCATGAACGCAGCGTTTTACCAAGAACAATACCACGTACTTCACCGCCCCATGCCCATGTTCGGCTCCGGGGTGGAAGAGAGCCTGGAGCCAATTCCGGAGGCTGATTTCCACCGCCCGGTTGGCCACCGGACCATCGCCCAATTAATCGGTCACATGGTGGCCTGGCGACGGAACACGGCTTTAAGGTTCCGGGGGTTACCCCGGCCAAAAATCGAATTAAACTCGCCGGAAGACTGGCCGGATTATGCGGCTAAAAGCAAAGCGGAGATGCTGGCGGAATTGGCGGAGACCAAGGAAGAAATGCTGCTTGCCCTGGCGGAATTCGACTACGGTAAATTCAACGAAAAACTGCATCCGGATTACTACTACGTCTACCGTCATGCCCTCGATGGCGCCGTACAGCACGACATCTATCACCTGGGGCAGATCAACCTGCTTGCCAGTCAATTAAAGTACCAGGCTCAGCTGGACGGACGATAAACTTCTTCCCCGCCACCAGACCGCCTGCTTTTCCGAAAACCGACGTACTACTACCTTGACCACTCACTACCTCCACATCAATCATCCTTTTGCGCTGGAATGCGGTACTACCCTTCCCGGCCTTACCGTGGCCTACCACACCTACGGAAAGCTTAGTGCGGCCCGGGACAATGTCATCTGGGTCTGCCATGCCCTGACGGCCAATAGTGATGCTGAAGACTGGTGGCCAGGGCTGGTGGGGGAAGGCTTCACCCTCGACCCCAACCGCTACTTTATTGTCTGTGTAAACATGTTGGGCAGCAGTTACGGCAGTACCAGCCCCAAAAGCATTAATCCGGAAACGGGTAAAGCTTACGGATTGGATTTCCCCCTGATTACCACCCGGGACAATGCACGTTTCTTTGCGCTGGTAGCGGATTACCTCGGCATTGGCCGCATCCGCCTGTTGATGGGCGGAAGTATGGGCGGGCAGCACGCCGGCGAGTGGGCCTGCCTGCAACCCGGACGCATTGAGCTTCTGTGTCTTCTGGCCACCAATGCCCGCCACTCCCCCTACGGAATAGCCTGGAATGAAAGTCAGCGAATGGCCCTGCGGGCAGATACCACCTTAGGTACGGATGCGCCTGAAGCGGGGCGCGCCGGTTTGGAGGCGGCCCGTTCCATTGCCGTACTCTCCTACCGGCATTACCGGACCTACCACGCCACCCAGCAACAGCCCAGTGCGGAAGATATTGATGATTACCGGGCCAGCAGTTACCAGCGCTACCAGGGATATAAGCTCTGGAAACGTTTTGACCCCACCTGTTACTACGCCCTGACCCGGAGTATGGACACCCACTCCCTGGGCCGTGGACGCGGCGGCGAAGCCGCCGCCCTGCAAACCATCACCGCCCCAACCCTGATCATTAGTATTGATACCGACGTCCTCTTCCCTACTGAGGAGCAGTCTTTGCTCAGCCGCTACATTCCCAATAGTCGCCTGGAGGTGATGTCTTCCGATTACGGCCACGATGGTTTCCTGGTGGAAACCCCGACCATTGGCTTGTTGCTGGCCGATTTCCTGGCCGACCAACTACGGATTGACGAAGGGACGAAAAAAGCCTTTACGGACGGACTGAGCGGCAGAACCTTCGCGATTCCCGGGACCGAAGAGATTTAGCACCCTTTCCTGAATTGACGCGAAAACTTAATCTCCCAGGGGAGCGAGGTAGGTACCAAAATCCGCCAGGTCATCTTCTTCCGAAGTGATCGCTGCGGGGATGCAGAGCAGGGCCAGCTCAAGGTGGGTACCAAAGAAAACATTGCGGTCAATTTGCCCGACGACGCCCGGCAGCCGGCCTTCGTCGGTGTACTGCCAGAAGTGGTACGGTCGTCCGCAGACGGTTACCGGTTCGTTCCGGTCGTACCGGGCCAGCCACAGGGGATATTCATCAAACTGGCCGGCCAGGAAACGGTTATAAAAGTTCTGGCCGGTGTAGATAACCGGCTTCACCCCGTAGCGCAGT
>JAUIIF010000149.1 GCA_030431945.1 Bacteroidia bacterium
CATGGGGTTTCCGCCCGCAGAGAACTCGATGATGGCGGCGGAGGGACTGGCAAAAGCAACGGAAACACCGGCCATAAAGCTGAAGGCCGAGCCCCAGCAGTGCGGCGCCAATTCGAGCTGGTAGGCAGCCGCCAGGCCCGCCACCCGCCAGGCTTCGGAAATTCCCCCGATGATGGCACAATCGGGTTGGACAACATCGACGGCCCGGTGATCGATCAGTTCCCGGATGTTGAAGCGGGTAAATTCACTTTCTCCCGCCGCGATGGGTACGGAGGTTGCCCGGCGCACCTCCGCCGTTCCTTGCTTATTGTCCGGGCTGATGGGCTCTTCAAACCAGTATAAATTTTCGTCTTCTACGCCTCGACAAAACTGCTTGGCCTCCGGAACGCTGTAGGTACCGTGCGCATCAGCCATGATTTTCACATCAGGGCCCAGGGCAAAGCGGGCGGCTTTTACCCGGGCGACGCTGTTGGCTACCGTTTCGTCCATTATCCCCACGCGCATCTTGACGGAGCGGAACCCCTTAGCCGTATAGCTGCGCAGCTGCTCCCCGATGCCTGCGGCGTCTTGCCAGCCGCCACTGGCGTAGGCCTCCATCTGCGGGCGCATGGCACCGCCAAGCAACTGTACCACGGGAACCCCCAGGTCTTTGCCCAGCAGGTCCCACAAAGCCATATCAACGCCGCTCATCGCCGCCAGGTGGATGCCCCGATTGCCCAGAATCGGAAATACCCTACCCCGACGCAGAGCGTAATGATCGCGGGTACCGTTGTACATCCGTTCCCAGATTTCGTTGATGCTGCGGGCATCCAAGCCGACGATGGCCGGAGCAAGCTCCTTTTCCACGCAGGTAACAATGGAGGAACAGGCACCGGAAGAGCCCACCGCAGCCTTCCCCTCGCCAAAGCCCTGCCGGCCATCTTCCAGGGTGACGACTACCAGGGTCATGTCAAAATCCGTCAGCAGTCCGTAATCTGACCGGTGCTGCTTAGCCGGTGGAATCGGGCAGGAAAGCCAATAGGCCTCAACTTTAGCAATTTTCACGCGTAGAAATTTAGATGGTGTGGTAGTGATAAAGGTACTTTCCGTTGACCGGAAAAGCCTGATCCACCCAGGGTTGGCCTCTGGGCAACGGTAGCACAAAGATGTATTTTCTATTGCAAACTCCAGCGCCAGCCTAAAAACCAGCGACGCCCCTGGTTGGAAGCGTAGACGTAGGTGGGATCAAAAGTAAGCGCCCGTGGATTATTCGCGGTGGGTATCACCCGCCCGTCCGCACCAAATACGACCTCGGTATCAAAGGGATCAAAAGCCCGGGCAATGCTGTTTGCCGGCGGGGTATAGTTCAGGAGATTTTTGACACCGCCGTAAATCTCCATGCCATTGCCCAGGGTCTTCGTCAGCTGTAAATTTTGGGTGGAGAACCAGGGCGACTGCCCCGGGCGGTCGTCCAGTGGTCCCAGCAGCGGCAAATCCATGGGCCCATAAAGGTTACCGGTATAATCCAGCTGCAGGTGATATTTATGGAGCGGCAAACCGATCTGCCAGACGGCCGAAAAAGTTTCCGTCAGGAGCTGCCGTTGCCGAACGCCTTCTTCCTCCAGAAACACTTCCTGCAGCGTTACTCCGGCATTGATGAGGGCTCCACTGGCGAAGCTCACGTCGGCCCGCAGGCTACCGCCCCGGGAAACGGAATAGCCGTTGAGGTTGGCATAAAGAATGGCGTTCGGGTTGGTCTCGTAATCAGGCACAATGCGATTGGTGAAATAAGTATACCAGGTTGCCCCGTCCAGACCGATAACGGTATGGCCCGCAAAGATTTTTTTCACGTAATTCAGGTTAACGTTCCAACTGGTTTCCGGTAATAAGGCATCGACGAAAATCAGTTCCCGCGCCCCCGTCAGGGCGGCGTGGTCTTCCGTAAAAACGTTGGCGACCCGGTAGCCACTTCCCAGGCTGAAGCGCACTACGTCACGGTTTTGCGGCGAATTCCACTTATAATTAAGGCGTGGGGTGAAAATATTCCCGTGCAGACTGTTATAATCGTACCGCAGTCCTAGCAAGAGGACGTTGTGATCGTCGATCCTGATCTCATCCTGGAGAAAGGAACCCGGCAGGTGGGTGCGGGATGGCGCACTGGCAGCCCCCCCCAAGGCCGCCGTCGCCGCCGTATTATCATCATACCACGTGTAGCGGTAGGTAGTCCCCAGCAGCAAGTCGTGCCGGCCAAAGTTTTTATTCCAGGTCAACTGCGCAAACCCAACGTACTGGGTAGCAGCATAAAGCGTGGTACCGTAAGCAGCGTCCTGGTAATGCCCGTTGCTGCTGAACTGAAAAAGCACCTGCTCCGCGGTCGGCAACTGGTAGGTACCAAAGGCTTCCCACCGGTTAGTATAGATGCTTTCGCCGTAAATTTCTGCTCCCCCACGGTCGCCTTTATCCCAGGCCAACTGTCCGCCAAACCGGTCCTCGTAATTGTACCGCGCGGCCAGGGTAAAAACCCGGTCGTGGGCGCGCCGGAAGGACCATTTATTAAAAACGGAGAGGCGGTCCTGAAGCGTCAGATCGGTAAAGCCATCGCCGTTTTTATCCTGGGGGTGCTGGTAGTTGAAGTAGTTGATGCCGACCAGGGCCTGCGCCTTTTCGCCTATCCGGGCCTTGAAGCCGAGGTCAGTATTTACCTCCCCCCAACCAGATACCATCACGTCCGCCGCAAGAGCCGGTGCAGCTTCCGGACTAAGGGTAATGACGTTGATCAACCCGCCCACTGCCTCTGAGCCGTAAAGGGTGGAAGCGGGTCCTTTCACGACTTCCGTTCGGGCGATCAGGCTCTGCGGAATCCCCGTCAACCCATAAACGGTGGCGAGGCCACTGACCAGGGGCATTCCGTCAATCAGCACCATGGTGTAGGGGCCTTCCAGTCCGTTAATGTGGATATCACCGGTATTGCAGACAGAACAGTTAAGCTGCGGGCGCACCCCGTTCACCGTTTGCAGGCCTTCGAAGATGCTGGGGGTGGGGTTCGCCCGGAAAAACCGGGCGGTGAATACTTCCACGGCCACCGGGCTGTTGGCCCGGCTTACGGTCTTCATGGTGCCGGTGACCACCACGTCATCAAGGGTAGTCGCATTTGCCGAAAGTACCAGTTGGAGCGGTCCGTTCTCCCCGGGCAGCAAATTAAGCGTTACGGCCTGGGTGGTGTAGCCCAGGGCGGAGACGACCAGCTCCTGCGTACCGGGCGAAAGGTCCGTAAGGACAAAAGTGCCCTCCTCGGTCGCGAGGGTACCGTGGGTAGTGCCCGTCAGGGCCACCGTTGCAAAACCGACCGGTTCTCCCCCCTCATCAGTGACGGTCCCGCGCAGGTGCGCAGCTTGCCCCAGGACTATTGCCGGCAGGCCTGACAACAATAACGAAAGGAGCAGCAGGATACGCATAGACGGATTTTTCTGGTTAAGGATCAGGCGCGAACGCAGGTGCAGTGGAAGGTAACCGCCGCATTGTTAACACCATCAACACCCAAAGTTAGACTAATCTAACTTAAAGCCAAAATATCCATGGGTAAAAGGGTAAACCCTGGCTAAAATCCCCGCTACGTTACATTGATCCGGTGGTTCCTCCTCCGGAACCTGCTCTTCCCGTACGGCCCGGCCTACAGTGGCTTCAACTCAATGTTCCGCCAGCGTACCCGGATACCGCCGCCGTCGTGGATTTGCAAGGCAATGGCGCCTTTTCCTTCCCCGATTTTCTCGTCCGTAAGGTCAATCATCTCCGTTCCGTTCAGCCAGGTGGTGACCCGCGGGCCGACTACCCGGATTTTCATTTTGTTCCACTCCCCCATTTTCAGCGCTTTGTCCTTTTCCGGGTCCGGTTTGATGAGCCAGCCACGTCCGTAGGACTCGTAGATACCGCCGGTATTGCTGCCGGGAGGAGCTACTTCGGCCTGCCAGCCGGTGATTTTGGTCCCCTCCAGCGTAGAGCGGAAGAAAACACCGCTATTGCCATCTGCCGCCTGTAAAAATTCGAGCGTCAGCTCAAAATCGTCGTAAAATTTCTCGGTGGAAAGGTAGCCATACTGGGCCATCGGTCCGCTCTCGCAGATGATCTCCCCGTTTTCCACGAACCACTTCTCCTCCCCGTTATTAACCCAGCCGTCCAGGTTATCACCATTGAAGAGGGAGACTTTGGGCGCAGCGCAACTGGCCACGAAGCAACACATGATCGTCAGTACGAGCACCTTAGAAAAAAAAGAAGCCATGAATTATTATTGAATGATCGAAAGTAAGGTCGCCAAGATAAGGCACCGACGGTTTAGTCAGGTGGCGGTGGCTGGTCACCAGCGCAACCGGGAGCCGGCCCGCCGGCCGAACCGCCGGGAACGCGCTGGGTTTTCCGCCGCAGGAACGGAACCTTACCCCGGAAACCAGCCCCTTACTGCTCAATCTGCAACCATTGCGCTGGAGAGGAATGCCCTCAGGCGATGGCAGCGGCAGCCCTCTGGAATGTAGGCGCAGCTACTGCAGTTCGGGCTCTGCCTTAGCCTGCCGCCTCAGTCCCTTCCCCTGCACCTGCGGCCGCGCCCCGGTGAAGGCCCCACAGCCCCAGGGCCGGGCCCAGCGCCAGCAACGGTAAACTCCAGACCGGCCCCCACCACCCGGCTGCTGCTGCCAGTACCTGTATACTTACGATCGTGATGGCGAAGCCCAGGCAGTTTACGATCGTCAGTGCAGTCCCTTTTTGGGCAGCCGGCGCATTGCCCGCCACCAGGGTGGAAAAGAGGGGCGAATCAGCGACTACGACTACCCCCCAGAACAGGAGAAATAGCAGAAAGGCCGGCCAGGGCAGGGCAAAAGCCAGGGGGGACAACAGGCAGCACCACCCGGAGGCCGACAGTGCAATCGTCGCTACCCTCCTTACGCCAAAGCGGCCGCTCAGGTAGCCCCCCAGGATACAGCCCGCCGCTCCGCTGCCGATAATGAGAAAAGCCCAGAGGGGTAAATTTCCGGAATCCACCGATGGGTGCAGCGACTGATAAGTAGCCAGCAGCACGGGAACAAAGGCCCAAAAAGCGTACAACTCCCACATGTGCCCGAAGTACCCCAGGGCAGCCGCCCGGAACGGGCCGTGCCGGAATACCCGGAAGAAAGCCCCGGGCTCCGGTCGCAAGGCCGGCCGCCGGTGCGGCCCATCCGGTACCAACAAGACTAGTAAAGCCCCCCCAGCCACCGCAATGGCCGTAGTAAATTGCAGGATTCTCCGCCAGGGGAGGTCTTCGCCAAGCCCCCGCAACAGGTGCGGAAAAGCCGTACCCAGGACCAATGCCCCCACCAGAAAGCCGAGGGACTTACCCAGTCCCTGTTCGTAATAATCCGACGCAATCTTCATCCCTACCGGATAAATGCCGGCCAGGAAAAAGCCCGTCAGTAACCGACTCAGTAAAAGGGTCACGAGGGTATTGCCGGACCATACCCCCGCCAGGTTGAACAGGCCCGCCGCAAGGGCTGAAACGAAAAAGACCCGTGAGGGGGACATCCGGTCCGCTACGGCCAGGACGGCAAAAACCAGGGTACCGAGAATAAAGCCCAACTGAATGGCGGAGGTAAGACTGCTTAAGGCACTGGCCGGTAAGCGGAACGTGGCGACCAGGTCACCCAAAACCGCATTGCCCGCAAACCAGACGGACGTACAGCAAAATTGTGCTACAACGATCAGGGGGAGGATGTGTCGGCCAACGCGCATGCCGAAAGGTAGGGGCTTTCCCCATCAAGTAGGTCATGCGCAGCCCTGACTACCGGTCTTTTTCCGACCGGAACAGCTTGTTGTCGGTACCCGACTATTTTCGCTTAGCCAGGACGCCTTCCGTCGGTTCCGGCAGGTACTGCCGGGCGAGGTAGTAGGTCAGCAGGTTCTGCCGGTCCCGTCCCGCCGGGTGGGTCGGGGTGGCCGCGGCCAGCAGGCCGGCCACGTCGCTGGCCATAATGAAATGGGAAGCTGCGTTGATGTCGTAAATGGAGTAGCCGGCCGCCACCAGGATATCGGCAGCCTGCTGATCAGCGGCAACCTCCAGCAGCTGGCGATTGGTCAGTGTCGCCAGCAACTGCTCTTCAGCCCCCGTCATTACGTCCTGGCGCAGGCTGACCAAGGGCCGCAAACCGGCGTGGGCCAGTTCGTGCGCCAGCAACAAGGTAAGCGCAACCTCATTGTGTTGCAGCCGCTCCCAGGCCGTTACACTGACCCAGATCACCTGGCTCTGGGGGCAGGTCATGGCGTTGATTTGGCGAATACCTCTTTTGTCCTTCATCAATTCGAGGGAAAAATCGGCCGGATCGAATCCCTGCGACCGGGCCAGGCGGCTGAAAATACGACTTATATCCGCCAGCCCGGGGTGAGGAACCGGGACGTAGTTCGGGTCCATGGCACAGGAACTTTCGGTGGCGGCGTAGTGGTAAGATTGCTGCGCCGTACCGGGTGGAGGGTGTTGTGCGCGCAGGGCCAAGGAAAAAAAGGAGAGGGCCAGGACGGCCAGGAGACGAAAAGCAGGTAACATGATGTCGGTTTTTGGCTAGGGGGATAGTCCGCGGTACAATGCCCGCATAATGCCCTTCTAAAACCGGTCTGCCCGTCTTAAAAATTGCACTTTAAGCGTTAAGGGAGCGGTAAAATCGGGCTGCTTTCCCCGTGCCACATCCTTGCCAACCATGCCCTTTCAACGGGGATTCTTCCGTCTTTTCCCCGGAGCAGTGCTTACAGTCCCAGCCCCGCGCAATCAACGCTTTGTGTTGTCTTTAGTCGCTGAAAGAAGTCGTAGGTCCACGTCGGTGCCTCCGCCTCCGGGTCCGGTTTGTTCGGCACGGAATCAGGATCAACATCATCTTCCCAACTGCGCATTTCGTAAGACTTCGTTAAGGCGCGAATCAACTCTCCGTCATGCAGATACAGGCGGTCTTCGGTAAATTTATCGATGGTCCCCGGCACCAGGGTTCCGTCTATCGTAGTCTGCGTGGGGCCTCCAAACTGCCAGGAACTTTCTTCCCTGAAATAAAACACCAGGTCTTCCTCCTCAAAATAGAGGCGCTCAGTTTCCCCGCCGTGATCTCCCATTACCTGCCAGTGCGTGACCAGCCTGATCGTCCCCTGATCTGAATAAAGGACCAGCCCCCCTTCCGTTTCCTCGCAGAGGTAGGCAAAACTGTCCCGTCGCAATTTCCCCGCCTGCAGGGCAGCTTCGGTATTCGCGTAGGTTGTCCTGATGGCAGCGACCAGGTCCTCTTCACTCAGGGCCGGAGCGGGCGCTTCCGGGGGCGCGGCCGCAGGTGCCGTGGAGGTTGCGGGGGCCGTAGCGGAATTTTCCGCCGGCACGGAATCAGCCTGATCAGCGGAACAGCCGGCCAGCACCAGCAAACAAAAAAGAATAAGGATCCGGTACATGCAAAAAGGGTTTTAGCGGCAAGGTAAGACCAACGCCGCAAAGAAGACTGTTCGGCGGAAAGATGATTTGTGGCTGCTTGCTGAATCGGCAAGAACTTCTGCTCTCCGCCGGCACAAGCGGGCAAAAGATCATCTGCTCCACTAATTTGACGGGGCAGGTCTTGCTTGTCATGACCGGAGCCCCTCCGGTCCTCAATCTTAACTGGTCATTGCTGCTCGTTCTGTACACTAAACAGGATTTCCGTACCGGTTCAAAACTAATCGTGCGTACCTTTGTCTTCAAGTAAGTCAAGCAGCTTATTAGCCTATGATCGACCTGCCCGTCGCCCCCTCCAAGAAAGAACGTCAACGCAAGCCCGACTGGCTGCGCGTCAAACTCCCCATTGGCCCGGAGTATAAAAAAGTACGGGCCCTGGTGGACGAGTACAAGCTCCACACGATTTGCCAGAGTGGCAACTGCCCGAACATGGGAGAATGCTGGGGAGCCGGAACGGCCACCTTCATGATTCTGGGCAACACCTGTACCCGCTCCTGTAGTTTCTGTGCCGTCAAGACGGGCCGGCCAACTGAGTATGACACGGATGAGCCGCGCCGCGTGGCGGAAGCCATTGACCTGATGCAGGTAAAACACGCCGTACTGACGAGTGTGAACCGTGATGAACTGAAAGACCGGGGTGCCGAAATCTGGTACCAGACCGTACGCGCCATCAAGGAAAGAACACCCCAAACTACCATCGAAACCCTCATCCCCGACGTGCGCGGTAACTGGGCTGCCCTGGACCGGATGATTGAGGGCGGGCAGGAAGTGGTCAGCCACAATATGGAGACCGTAAAAGAACTGTACCGTAAGGTACGACCACAGGGGAAGTACGAGCGCAGCCTGGAAGAGCTGCGGCGGATCAAAGCCGCCGGCCACCGTACCAAGACCGGCTTTATGGTCGGCCTGGGCGAAACGGAAGACCAGGTCGAAAAGATCCTGGACGATCTGCTGGAAGTGGGGGTAGACGTGGTGACCATCGGTCAGTACCTGCAACCTACTGCCATGCACCTGGCCGTAGCGGAATTCGTCACGCCGGATACTTTCGCCCACTACAAAGCCATGGGGCTGGAAAAAGGCTTTAATTACGTAGAAAGTGGTCCGTTAGTCCGCAGTTCCTACCACGCAGAAAAGCACATTTAAGCCGGCGGGGGTTACCGCAGGTAACTGACCAGGATGCCTAATTTTTGTTTGTTCCGACCAAAGTCAAAGGCCAGGGTTGGCAGTTGTGAATCCACGACGACGTGAATTTGGGTGGTCCGCCCGTCCAGCGGCCTGAGCCAGCATAAGACCTTTTCGCCGTAGCTGCCGGTGCCCGTTCCCGGAATGCTGGCCTCCAGTCGTCCGCCTTCCCGATCTCCGCGTTCCATTTGCATCCCCGCCTGCCGGATCGCCTCCCGACACGTATGGTAGGCAGCACCGTAGCTTTTGGGCAACTTGAGGGTGGTCGCCTGCATGGTCGGTGAGCCGGAGTAATCTATTTCGCCGAAGTAGCCTAT
>JAUIIF010000847.1 GCA_030431945.1 Bacteroidia bacterium
CCTGGAAAACGTACAGTTTGGAATACACTTCGTTGGGGGCACGTTCGAAGTGGCGGTCACGCTGGGAGAACCCCAGGCTGAAGTAAAGTGGAAGGACCCCCAGAAACAGCCCGGTAAACATTCTGGCAACTTCTCCGTGATGATGGAAATGATCGAAACGGGGATCATCCTTATCGCCCGTGATAACCGTCCAGGCGGGCGTGACCGAAGACGTTTTTGCTACGGTCAGGTAATGATCGAGGGTGGTCCAGAACTCGGCAGAGCCGGGTACGGTGGACTGTAAATTGCCGAGGGTGACTTCGGCCTCACTGCGCTCCAGGTGCTCCACCTCATCGCCGTAGGCCATGAACCCCGGCTCGGTAAGGAACGACTCGGCAAAGTAGGCAAAGTAAGGGGTGGTGGTGCTGATCTTCAACTTCACGGCCCGCAGGGGGTCGTAAAAATCATCGGCGGTGGCCGGTACCCCTTCCGGGCGCATCTGTACGTGGCTCATGTCGCCCCGCATGAAGTCAAAGTTATAGCGGGCTTGCTGGGCGGCGTACTGCTCGGTCAGGTAGGCCCAGACCTGGGGCCGGGGGCGTTCGAAGTCAATGGCCCAGTCCTGATTATCGTCCTGGCGGCCGTAGAGCTTGTAGCGGGTCAGCGGGCCGAAGGCCCGGCTCATGGTGGTAGGTTCCTTGATGCGGTAGTCTCGCCAGACGCGACCGGCATCGTCGACGGTCATGGCGGCGGGGTCGGGATCTACCTCCAGCCCGCGGTAAGGTGGTGCCATGGTGGCGGGGACCGGTTCGAGCCCGCGGTGGTAGAGCCAGTCGACCAGGTCAATGCGGCGGCCGCGACGGCCGCCGTAGTCATCAGGATGACCAAACAGGAGGCGCAGGCGGGCAGCTTCCGGAAGGCGCCAGAAGGGACCGGTCATGCCGTAGGCAGGCAACGCCGGGCCCCGTCGGCGCAGCCAATCCAGAATGGCCGCTTCTGCTTCTTCGTGCAGGTTTTCCCGCTGGTCAAAAATGACCAGATCATCCCGCCGCAACCATTCAAAATAGCTGGGGTTGGCCAGCACCATTTCGCTGTAGCGGTCGGTGTGCGGAATGACGTCCATGCCCACCACCTTGCCGAGGGCGTGCAGCAGGTTGACGACCACCGTTAGTTGATCCTCCACGCGGAACAGCTCCGGAAACAAAGCTTCCATTTCCGGGCTGTGAAATTCGGGGTTCAATTCCCAGCTGGCCATGCCGTAGAGGCTGCCGACAACGCCAGGTTCCCAGATCGGAAGCAGGTGAATGCCCTGGATGTGGGCGGGGAGCGTAAGGGCATAGTGCAGAACCTTCCAGAAGTCGCCGATGGTTCGGACGTTGATGCCGACGGTAGCACATTCTTTGAGCCACGTGCCGTTCCGTTGCCCTGCCAAGGGGGAAGGGTAGTGTACTTCCGGTTCCAGACAGGCCTGAAAAACACTTTCCCCCAGGCGTGCTACGAGCACGCCCTTCACCTGTTCCGGGGCCAGACGCATGGCCTGCTCCGGAGCGAGGCCGAGCACCCAGCTCGTTTTTCCTGCTGTGTAATCGGCCAGGCGGTCCGAGCCGTTATGGTACCAGTATGCAAGATAGTCGTCAGGAAGCATGGGCGTAGCCTTAGGCTTTACGGAAAGAAATGGACTCCCCCGAAAGGGACGTC
>JAUIIF010000150.1 GCA_030431945.1 Bacteroidia bacterium
ACGGTATTTCCGTTATTCAGCGCCTTTTTGCGGATCTGGAGGTGGAAAGCCTGCGGGGCACCGTCGTCGCGATTCCGGTGGTCAACATTCCCGGCTTCAACCGGCAACAACGGTTCTTTGCGGACGGCTCCGACCTGAACCACCTCATGCCGGGAAAGGAGAATGGTAACGCCAGCCAGGTGTATGCTTACCGGCTGGTTACGCGCTTTCTCAAGTCCGTAGATTATCTGCTCGACCTGCATACCGCCAGCCGGGGCCGGGTCAACAGTTACTACGTCCGGGCAGACATGAGTCAGGAGGTCACCCGGCAACTGGCCCTGCTGCAAAACCCCCAGTTGATCGTGCATAACCCACCTAATGACGGAACCTTTCGCGGTACGGCGGACGAACTCGACATCCCGGCCATCACGCTGGAAGTCGGTAACCCTGGCGTATATCAGAAAAAGTTGATTCGCAGCGGGCTGGTCGGGGTTCACAACGTACTGAGCTACCTGGAAATGACGGACGACGAAGTACTGCCGCCACAGGTGCCGACCATTCGCTGTAAGCGCAGCTTCTGGATCTACACCGAGCTGGGAGGCCTCCTGCACGTGCACGTAGACCTTCTGCAACGGGTAGAGAAGGGGGAATTGATTGCGTCTCTCCGTAACGTCTTCGGGGAGCTGACCCGGCAGTACTTTGCTCCGGAAAATGGCGTCGTTATTGGCAAGTCGATCAGCCCGGTCAATATGGCCGGGGGGCGTATTCTGCACCTCGGGGTGGAGTAGCCACGAGGCGCAGCGTGAAAATGGCGTACTCCGGAAACACTCCGGAGTACGCCACTGAACAGCTGCCCTAAGCTTGCGTCACGTATCGCCTGCTACGGGCAATTCTTTTTTTCGTAGTGTCGGTTAAGGGTCGTACCGTAAGCCCGGTAAGTACAGTTGGTGGGCCCGTTGATGGTGAAATTCATTATTTCCCCCCAGGGGTCCCAAACCAGTCCGGTTGCTGCAGAAGCAAGTACCCGGACCTGACTGGCGTCACCGGGCAGGGGAACCGTCTGGGAATAACCTACCGTTTTTTCTCCTGATGCCCAGATTTTAGGCAGTAAGATGCCATTAGCATTAGGCTCCAGCCAGGTGACCATGAATTTTGCCACGTACGCGCCTGCGTGTTCAAATTTAATGAACCCATTAGGATATTCGGTACAGGTGGTCTCGGTGTAGTCAGAGGTAGCACTGATCTTCGCGATGGAATTGTCTTTCAAGAAGGCAACGGTATACGCGATCGGAACCCCCGGATTATCTCTACGGTAAGCCGCATCGACCTTAATGACCCTTGCTAATTCACTCAGGTTTGTCCCCGCTACTACCTGGGTGGCCACTTTCGCGTTTCCTCCGATACTGTAAACGGTGAAAACAGAATTACGGGTCAGGTTCTCGTACTTTGCTTTGAGGTCTCCTTCGACGTCGACCCCACCTGCCGTTGCATACTTCATGGCTGCTTCCAGGTTTACTTCCGTTTCCTGCAGGGAAGTCTCCATCCGCACCATAATTGTTCGGCCGTAGTCAATGGAGCGAACGTAGGCGGGTGGGTTGTCATTATTGATTACCCCCTGAACTTCGGCCAGGGAGACGGAAGAAGCGAAGACATCAGCCGGTCTTTCCGGAGAATCCATGGTGACCGTGTAGAAAACCTGCTGAAAGAAAGCGACCGTTACCGACTTCTCCGTGTTGTTGGTCATTTTGGTAGCCGCCGATACACTGTTTGAAGCCCACTCTGCACGAAACCCCAGCTCGAGGGCAACCTGCTCGGAGGAATAAGCTTTCTCAATCCGCGAGATTGAATTGGAGGCATTGACGTAGCCTTGAGAAGAAGGATTTCGGTTCCATTCTTCCAGGACGCCGTTGATGGCTGACTGGACGTTTGAATTCCGGGGGTTGTCGATGGTTACCGTGCCATTATTGGTAAGGCCGGGAAGGTCAATTCTGAGGGTAACCGGCGACTTGGGCAGGGTGATAGGGGTCGGCAGGCCCTCCGCCATGGTTCGGTTTGCCAGGATCAGCGCGCCGGGGTAAATGACCCCGCTGGTTGGTTTAAGGATGGAAATTTTATCCATTTTTTTGTCCAGGGTCCGCGCCTCTTTTTTGCAGATAATGACGCTTGAGCTGGTGGTGCTCCGGTCAGCTGGCAGCGACTGAGTACTCCCGTCTTCCTGTACACTCAGTAAGACTCGCGGATCGTAACTCAGGTTGCGGATGTAGGTGGCGATGTCATTAGCCGCAGGGTTGGTCGCCTGCGAGGGGATATCCCTGGTGGTGGCTGCTTCTACGTGGGGAACTTTGAGCCAGATGGCACTCCACCAATTGGGCTGAATGGGACCGGCTTCAAGGGTGGCGTTTTGAATGTGGAGATACTTATCCGTCTTCCAGCGGTTCCGTATCCGAAACCCTTCCCCGACGGGCTCCAGCGTCCACTGGGCACTCCACCAACCTGGCGTGATGGGCCCCATTTTCAATGGCCCTTGCTCCAGGTGCAGGTAGTGAGCAGGATTGGCCTGGCTACTGATTTGGTAGAAGTTGCCGGAGCGTTGTAATACCCAGCCGGTTCCCTTTGCGGTCAGGGGGACGACGGAGGCTGTTGCCTGGCCATCCTGAGCGGCCAGGTAAACGTCTTTGCCTCCCCCGTATTTTTGCCATTTGTTTTTGAGGGCAATGTGTTCCTGTGCCGTAACGGATGCCGTAGTGGTGATGATGAAAATGAACACTGCAAGGCAGTATTTAGGGAAAAGGAATTTCATAGGTTCGAGTTTTAGGCATCTTTCGTCCGGTGGCACCGGAGAAGAAGCCTGATTAGGGATGAAAAGTAAATGCTGGTTGAAAAGGGATAAGGTGTCTGGGAATTGATCAGCTGTCGCCCCGAATAACGGTCCGCTTTGCCAGGCTTCCGTGTTTTATGCTCATAAACGGAGGGTTATCCGGGTAAATTCAAGTAAAACTACCCGGAGGCTACCACTGGTGTACGGGGCGGCAAACTAACCGTCGGGTAACGGGTTCCTAACTAGACCACCAGCTTACAAGTCTACTGCTATGTCCCGTACTGACGTAAATACCCTCGGCGAATTCGGCCTGATCGATCACCTGACGGCCGGCTTTAAAAATCGGCAAGCTTCCACTATTCTCGGTGTGGGGGACGATGCCGCCATCATTGCCACCGGAGGGGACGAACAGTTGGTGGTGAGCACTGACATGCTGGTAGAAGGTATCCACTTTGATTTTGCCTACACCCCGCTGAAGCATCTGGGGTACAAGGCCGTTTCGGTCAACGTTTCCGACATCTGTGCCATGAATGCACGACCCCAGCAGATTACCGTTAGCCTGGCCATCAGCAACCGCTTCAGCGTGGAAGCGTTGGATGAGTTTTATGCCGGTGTGCGCGCTGCGTGCGAAACTTATGGCGTCGACCTGGTGGGAGGAGACACTACGAGCTCCAATAAAGGCCTGTACATCTCGGTAACGGCAATCGGCCGGGCACCCGCTGGTCGCATTACCCGCCGCTCCGGGGCCAGGGTGGGTGACCTCATTTGTGTCACCGGACACCTCGGCAGCGCCTACCTCGGCCTCCAGCTGCTGGAGCGGGAAAAACAGGTTTACCTCGCTAACCCGGAAATGCAGCCGGAAATGAAACCCGAAAACAAAGACCTGTATGCGGCCATTCTCCGGCCGGAGGCCCGGACGGATATGATTGATCTTTTCGCTAAAAATGACATCGTACCTACGTCCATGATTGACATCAGCGATGGACTGGCCAGCGAAATCATGCACATTTGCAAGTCCAGCAGGGTCGGGGCAATAATTGAGGAAGGCAACGTACCCATCAAACAGGAGGCTCAACTGCAGGCCCTGGAGTTTAACCTGGACCCCATCACCTGTGCCCTTTCGGGAGGCGAGGACTACGAACTCCTTTTTACCATCGACCCCAAGGATGTCGATAAAGTCAGGTTCCTGCCCGATATCTACATCTCCGGAGAAATCGTCGCCGAAGCAGATGGTGTCAAGCTCCACACCGTCGGCGGAAACATCCATGATATTAAGGCCCAGGGCTGGAATCATTTCACAGGGTAGGCGAAGCACGAATTTGTCGCCCCGGTGTACGCCCCCCGACATCATCAGGAAATGGCTCCTGTAATGTAGGCGGCAAAAGCGTACCGCTTCCGTTCCGGCTGCTGCGCAGCCGCTGGGCGAACGGTATTACGCGAAAGGGAACCACCAAGCCCGTTTTCTCCGGCATCTTACGGGAAACCCCTGAAATGCCCCGTAACCAAATGGATAGCCCTTACCCGGAGCCACTTGCTGCGAAGTCTGCTCCTGGCTACTTTAGCCTGCTTACCTGCCTTTTCTCCCTTGCGGGCTTACTCTTGCTCCTTTACGCCAGCATCTACCGGCCGGCCGTTTTTCCGCCGGGGCACGCTCGTGTCTACTGGTGGGAGATCGGCTTCTTCTCGGGCGGCTGCTTGCTTATTGCAGGGTTACTTTTTTGCTCCCTGAGCCTTTGGCGTCAGGAGGCCGAGACAATTTTTAAGACCTTTGGCTTGTTCCTGAATTTTGTGGCTATGTTTCTCATCTGCGGGGCGGTATACCACTCCGTAGCCGGGTAGGGCCCCTTATAATAGGGGCACCCGGGCCTACCGCAAGAACACAACTTTGCCTACGGCACTTTCCGCGTTGGCCAATCCGAACCTGCCGTTACTCGAAGCAAAAATAAGGTAGACGCCGGTCGTTACCCGCCGGCCATTATAGTCGGTGCCGGACCAGACGAATTGCCCACCGGTAGCCGTTCCTTCCGCTACCAGCTTGCCGGAAAGATCGGTCACTTTCACGCGCGCATCGCGCGCCAGCCCGTTAATGGCAATGGGGCCGCTGTATCCGGGCTCAACGGGATTGGGAAAAACAACCAGGTCGTTCTTGAATACGCGGGTAGCAGAGGTGGCCGTGGCCCGGTAACTGATGATGCCCAGTTCAGTACCAAAGTAGACGGTGCCGGTAGTGGGGTCTACGGCAATGTCCCTTACGATGTTGTCCAGGAGTGGGCTGTTGCCCTGATCAAAGAACAGAAGCTGGTCTTCGCCATCGGGCGAAAGCAGGTAGGCCCCGCCACTGGTACCGATCCACTTACGGTTGCCGCCATCAACCGTAATGGAGCGAATTTCTTCCGTCTCCAGCAGGAAGCCACCAAAATCGTTGGCCTCCACAATTGGCAGTCGGCCGGAACAGGCTTCCGGATCGAAAACGGCATCAGAACAATCAAAAACGGCAATACCCTGGCTGGTGCCCACCCATACGCTGCCGTCCAGATCAACCGCAATGCTGCGGACATTATTGGAGGGCAGGTTGCTGTTATTGGCCGTAATGGCCCGGCAGCGATCGTCGCTGGGGTCCAGTGGTGTCCCCATGGGGTCCAGCACCGTCAGTCCGTTGCCGGCATTGGTGGAATGGGCCGTCCAGAGAAAACCCTGCTGGTCAATGACCATGGCAATAGCCGTATTCTGACTGCAGTTGCCGCCAATGGCCGCCCACGTTCCCTCGGGGCTTTGCACACTGATGAAATTTCCGTCGCTCGAAAGTCCGTTGGCCAGGTAGGTAAAGCCGTTGTCATCCGTAACCGCATCCATTACCCGGACCCTCCCGGGGCCGGCATCCGGACTGAGCCGTAAACTGCTGTTCGTTTCGTCGAACAGCTCCCCCGTGTTATTTGCGGCGTCAAATTTCACGGCCCCTTCGAAGGCCGAACTGAACCAGTGCTTATTGCTGGTCGGGTCATAGTGGACGTCCACGATGGCGGCTACGTCGTCGTCACCACCAAATTCACCGTCCTGGCCTTTAAAAACAGCGGTGTTTTCCCGGTTGTAAAAGGTCCACTCTCCCTCCCGGAACCGGTAAGCGCCGCCAAAATTGAAACTGGCACCAAAGTTTTCGTTCAGGACGCTGGGCGCTACCCACAGGGCGTCACCGTCGTGGAGCAGCCGGTAATTATTGTCGTCCAGTGGTCCGCTGTATTCGATTTCGTTACAATCGTTATCCTGGGCATTATCGAAGTACCGAATCCTCGGGGTGGTGGGGTCCTCACCAAACCAGATGCGGCCCCGGTCGTCTTCGATAGCGTAGTTCGTGCGGATGATGCACTGGCTGAACACCCGTCTTTGAGCCCCCTCCTCGTTCAGGAACATGAGTTGCCGGGCACTACAGCCATCATCCGTGCACCGGTATCCGCCCAGTAGCCAGTTGGGGCCGACGCTGAGGTACTGGAGCCGCCACGGACGGTCATCATTGGTGTCAAAAAACAAAGCGGCGGTATCTGCCCGGAAACGGTAGATGTCCTTATCTACTCCGAAATACAAGTCGCCTTTATAGACCGCGATCGCGGTACTGGTATAATCGCCCGGCAAACGTTCGGCGGGACCAAGCAGGCGCCAATTACCGAAATCGTTCAGGTTTACCCCCGTTTGCAGGGCGCGGTAAACCCCCTCCTCCGTGGCGGCATACAGGTATTCTTCGTGCACCGCAACCCCTTCTACCCGAACGCCGGTGAAGGTGGTGAACAGGAAGGTCTCTTCGTCCAGGCTGAGGGCCGATACACCGTAGCCGGCAGCCAGATAGACGATGTTGTCTTCACCAAAGAAAAGGTCGTAAATCTGCTTGTCGCCACTAAAACTGAAGTTGTCTATCTGCCGCAGGGTGGAAAAACGCCCGTTACGCAACAGGTCAATAACGCTGTTTTCGTAAACGATAATCAACGTTTCCGTGGGCTCATGATAACGAATAAGACGAACCCGTGCTTCGGCAAGACCATCTTCCCGGGCCAGCCGGCTGATGCTCAGGTCTTCTTTGTCCAGGTAGAAAAGTGCTTTGCCCGTGGTGTAAATGATCGAACGCTCACTCTCCGTTACGTAAGTGCCGAAACGATAAGATTGCAGGGTGCGCCATTCACCGAGACTGTCGGTTTGAGCGCTCAGTGTGGAAAGGGCCAGCAGTAGTAGCAGACACATTAAGTTTCTCAGGGGCATACGGCAAAGGTAGGTTGCCGGAGGTAAGACCCCGGCAGTTAACAGGCTTCCGCAAAGCGGATGACACGTCTTTAGATACGTTGAACGGGCCGTTCGTAGTCTTAAGGGCGCAAAATTAGTTTGCCATTGTGCCCGGGGAACGCCGGAAGGAGGGGCGCGGCCGCAGGTGCAATGAAGGAAACAGGGCATAAAAAAAGGTCCCTGACGTTGCACCGTCTGGGACCTTATATTGTAGCTTTCTAACTACATCGTAATAACTGGAATCTAGGGCGCTGAACGCCAAAAAAAACCTTTCAGAAGGGGGCGAAAAACCAACAATTCGCAGCCCTTAAATTTGAACACGCTTTTTGGAAAAACGCTGACGGGAAATGTTGCACCACTTCCATCAGTGATACAAAGGTATTGCAGGGGGGTGGGGGGTACCACCCCATTACGATGGGGTGTAGGGTGGGGGAGGTGTTAAAATTTTGTTGCCGTCTGCTGAGCAGGAGGGCTTAGCCACGATCTCCGGTGGCGGGCGCCAGGCCCAAACCGGCGGCGACCTCCAGCATTTTTACCCTGGCAGCCTCCAGTTCGTTGGGGATGTCCCCATCGAGAATGGCTTCCCGGACGGCATCTTTGATCAGGCCCACCTCCCGGCTGGGCTCAAGGTGGAAGGTTTCCATAATCAATTCCCCCGTAATGGGCGGTTGCCAGTTGCGCAGGTGATCCTTTTCTTCTATTTCGGTCATCCGCTGCCGCAGTTCCTTGTAGTTTTCCCGGAACCGCTTGACCTTGTGGGGGTTTTTGCTGGTAATGTCGCTGGCACACAGCGTCATTAAATCATCGATGTCCTCTCCGGCTTCAAAGAGGATGCGGCGAATGGCAGAATCAGAAATTTCTTCCTGGGTCAGCGAGATCGGGCGCTGGTGCAGGGCTACGAGTTTCTGGACGTATTTCAGTTTGTCGTTCGGCAGACGGAGCCGGCGGAAAATGCGCGGGACCATATTGGCGCCAACGGCATCGTGTGCGTGAAACGTCCAGCCGGCGGTGGCTTCCCACCGCTTGGTCTTCGCCTTGCCGATGTCGTGCAGCAGCGCCGCCCAGCGCAGCCAGAGGTCGGGGCTGCGATCCGCCAGGTTGTCCACTACCTGAATGGTGTGGAAAAAATTGTCTTTGTGCTTGCGTCCGTTGCGGGACTCTACCCCGCGGAGTGCCGCAAGCTCCGGCAGGACGTAGTCAAGCAGGCCCGTGTCATTCATAAGCCGGAAGCCAATACTGGGTACGGGAGACAGTAAAATCTTGTGCAACTCCGTAGCAATACGTTCCCAGCTGATAATTTTTAAGCGTTCGCGGTGCTCGCGAATGGCCGTCAGGGTGGCGGGGTCAAGCTGGAAGCCCAACTGGGTGGCAAATCTGATGCCCCGCATCATCCGCAGCGGATCGTCCGAAAAAGTTTTTCCTGGCTCCAGTGGGGTGACGAGCCGCTTGGCCTCCAGGTCTTCCAGCCCGTTAAAAGGGTCGATGATGGTACCGTAATCCTGCTCGTTGAGGCTGATGGCCAGGGCGTTGATCGTGAAGTCCCGGCGGTTCTGGTCATCCGCCAGGGTGCCGGATTCTACGGTCGGTTTACGGCTGTCGGACCGGTAACTCTCCTTCCGGGCACCGACAAACTCTATTTCCATGTCCCGGTGCTTCAGCGCCGCCGTGCCGAAACGCTTGTAGACCGTTACCCGGCTGCGGGGGTGCAGACTATCCCCCACCCGTTTAGCCAGGTCAATACCGCTGCCGACACAAACAATATCAAGATCTTTGCTGGGCCGGGCCAACAGCCGGTCCCGGACGTACCCCCCCACAATATAGGTGGGGCAACCCAGCTCGGCGGCCGCCTGGCTGATTACTTCAAAAATCTTGCGTTCGTTA
>JAUIIF010000151.1 GCA_030431945.1 Bacteroidia bacterium
GTCCGTCGAAAAAAGCGACCAATTCCCCCGGCAACAAATAACTTAAGGAAGAAACTTCCAACTGATGAACAAGCGAATTATATCCTATCGGTTTGCCGACAGTAAAGTTAACGTAATTACCCTGGCCGTCATTCACCTGGGGTTGGGTATCCTGTTGCTGGTCCCGCCGGGAGCGCAGGTCTGGAGCTGGGGCCGGCCACAACTTTGTCTCCTGCTGGCGCTGGGCTTCTTTGCCTTATACCGGTTATACGATTGGCGCAGCACCGCCAACAACCTTATTTGGCTCGGGCTTTACCTACTGAGCCTGCTCTACGAGTTTACAGCTTATGGCTTCCCCGGTGCGCCAATGGCCATGTCTGACGCAGGAACCCTCGGCAAAGGCATCTTTACGGAGATGTTCATACAGTCTTTGCCCGCCGTGTACGTAGGCCTCCGTCTGATCATGACGGTCCTGCTCCTTACCGTAATCCGGGCAGGCTGGCAACTCAACAAGGTTGATTCCTGAACGGCCGACGGTCATCTACCTTACCCGCTGCGAACGACGGTAAAACCAGGCAACTTTTTGGGAACCTAAAACCTTATCAAGGTCCTTAAAGCAGTTAACCCCAATGTCCCGATTTGCCATTTCTGACATCCACGGTTGTCCTAAAACCTTCCGGGCCTTGCTCGATGCCATTGCCCTGACCAGGGAGGATGAGCTTTTTCTACTGGGCGATTACGTAGATAAGGGGCCGGACAGCTACGGGGTTATCGAGCATATCTGGCAGCTGAATGCGGCCGGTTACCGCATTACCGCCCTGCGCGGCAATCACGAGCGAATGTTCACCAATGAGGTCGTACGGGGGGAGCATTCCGGCATCATTCCCCTTGCCCACCGGGAAGAAGTTTGTCGCTGGATGCTGGGGCTCGACTACTATACCGAAACCCCCGGCTATTTCCTGGTGCATGCCGGTTTGAATTTCCGCCACCCCAACCCCCTTGAAGACACTTATGCCATGCTCTGGATCCGCTACTGGTACGACGAACTGGACCAGGAGTGGCTGGGCAAACGCATTGTCGTGCACGGACATACGCCGGAACCGCTTACATCCGTACGCTACGGGATCGGGCAGATGGCGGAGCAGCAGCGGGTTTGCATAGACTCCGGGTGCTCCCACAGCTACCCGGGCATGGGCTACCTCACGGCCCTGAACCTGGATACCCGGGAGGGAACTTTCGTTAAACGAATTGATTAAATGCCCGCGCTGTTCTGAGCCGGCCCCTTAGATCGCCTGCAAAATATCGTACTGTGCCACCACGTATTTGCGCCCGCTGCGGTCCACCGTCACTACTGCCGGATTTTCCTTCGTAATGTGTTTGCCCAGCTCAGAGAGCGTCATGTCCGTACTGACTGCGGGAAAAGGCTTACGCATGATTTCAGCAACGGTCTTCTCCGCGTGCTCCATTGGATTGGCTAACAAGTAGTTAAGCACATCCGTCTCAATAATCGAACCAACCATTTCTTCGTCTTCTACCACGGGCATTTGGCTGAAATCATTTTCCTTCATCATTTTGAGTGCTTCCCGGACGGTTGCTCCGGGCGCGATGCCCGCGAACGCGGTATCTTTTTTCTTGGCGATGAGGTCATTTACCCGAATTTCAGCGTCAAGGAAGCCGCGCTCCCGCATCCATTCATCGTTGTAGATTTTGCCCACGTACCGGCTTCCGTGATCATGAATGACGACGACAACCAGGTCATCCTTAGTCAGTTCATCCTTCATTTGCAGCAGGCCGGCAACGGCAGAGCCGGCAGAATAGCCTAACAACAGGCCTTCCTCGCGCGCCAGGCGGCGCGCCATTACGGCACCGTCCTTGTCCGTTACTTTCTCGAAGTGGTCGATCACGTCAAAATCTACGTTCTTCGGCAAGATGTCCTCCCCGATCCCCTCCGTGATGTAGGGATAAATTTCTTTTTCGTCAAACTCGCCGGTTTCGTGGTATTTCTTAAAAACGGAGCCGTAGGTATCAACCCCCCAGATTTTGATGTCGCTGTTTTGTTCTTTCAGGTATTTGCCGGTACCGGAGATGGTGCCACCGGTACCTACCCCTACAATCATGTGGGTGAGTTGGCCGTCAGTTTGCTGCCAGATTTCCGGCCCCGTGCTCTCGTAATGCGCCTTGCGGTTGCTGAGGTTATCATACTGGTTGAACCAGTAGCTGTTGGGGATTTCCTGGCTTAACCGCTCCGCTACCGAATAATAGCTGCGCGGATCATCCGGGGTAACGTTCGTCGGGCAAACGATCACTTCGGCGCCCATGGCCCGCAGGATGTCAAATTTCTCTTTACTCTGCTTATCACTCGTAGTAAAAATACAACGGTAGCCCTTAACGCAGCCGGCCAGGGCCAGGCCCATTCCCGTGTTTCCGGAGGTACATTCGATGATGGTGCCGCCTGGTTTCAGGCGGCCGTCCGCTTCGGCATCCTGGACCATTTTGAGCCCCATCCGGTCTTTGATGGAATGACCGGGGTTGAAAGTTTCTACCTTCATAAAAACGCGGCAGGGTAACTCTTTGGTCACACGGTGCAGCTCAACCATCGGCGTGTTACCGATGGTTTCCAGGATATTATTTTTGACGTCCATTTGGTTTAGTTAGTTGGCCACGAAGGTACGTGATAGGAAACAACTAAAAGGGCCACCCCAATAAATGGAATGGCCCACTTCACATGCACTAGTCAATAAAAACCGGGTTGAAGGTGTCGGATAATCAGTGTTTACAAAGCGTGTGTGTAGGAGATGTTTTGCGGCGGCTGGCCAGCTCGTGGGCGGCAATTGCTGAACAAGGCCGGCGCTGCAGGTAATTTTTCTCAGGCCAGGGAGTTGCGGCCGAGAACCCAACCGATCACTCCGCCGGCCATCGCGCCCCGGACTGCCGTGCTCAGCGTGTAGGCTAAAATGGCCGTGGCGGTACTGATCCCCGTCAGGGCAGTAAAATCCAGCTGATAATCGATGCAGATAAAAGCACCAATGAATACCGCGTTGAAGGCCACCAGGCTGCATAACCACGCTCCGTTCAGGGCTCCCTTCAGGAAGGTCTTGACGCTTACCCACCGATCATAGAGGAGGGTCAGAAAAAGGGCGGAACCTACCTCCAGGGCTAAAATTACCAGGAGCAGGTAGCTCGCCTGGGAAGCGTAGCTTGGTTCAGGAATACCGGAAAAGGCTTGGTAAAAGGGAAGTCCCAAGACAAACAGGGTGAGGCTGCCGGCCAGCGCCGCCAGGGTTGATTTTCTGGATTTCATGATACAGGTACTTAAAAAAAGTGAAAAGACTCTGGTGTGGGTTGGTGTTAAATTCTGGACACTAAGACAAGCAGGCCTACAGGTAACCTGCGACCATTCATGTAAAGCACCTCCGGGAGGTTACCCCCCCTGCCAGCATTTTTTTTACTTTTTTCGGTACGGCTTTGGCGCTCCTTCCGGCTGACCTGATTATGCCCGTCAGACCGGCCGGTCCTGATCAAGCAGGCGGCGGTGATAATTGATTTGCCCCAGGTGATACGCCAGGTGCGTCGTGAGGTGCAGCAGGAAATAACCGGTGGTCATCTTCTCGGCGAAGACTTGCACCGGGTAAATCTCCTCCAACTGCGCCGGCTGCAGGCCGGCGAGGGTTTCCTCTACTGACCGGCGCGTGCCGGCAATCGCGCTCAGCAATTGCGGGACGGGAACATCCCGATCAGCAAATTCTGCCGGGCGGTCACGCACGTAACCGGAATTGCCCAAAATGCCGCCAATGTAAGTATTGAGGTTGCCCACCAGGTGCAGGCAAAGGTTTCCTCCGGAGTTACTGATTTGCCCGTCCGTCCGCCACAGATTCTCCGGCGATTGGTAGGCGCTGATTTCCCCGGCCAGTCGTGCAAGATCACGCTTAAACAAGTCCTGAAGATGGGGGAGCATGCAGGAGGGAATTTAAAAGATACAGTAAGGGCGCGAACGCAGGTGCAAAGGTAGCAGGCCATTGGTATACCTACGCCGGCAGTAAAAGGGGGACTGGTTAGCGGATGATGAACTACGTCTTACTCAGTCAGTCGACCAGCGAGCGGGCAATCAGTAAACAACTTCCCCATCCCTGCGACCTCAGTCCCGGCTCAGCTCTCCAAATTTTCCTTGCACCTGCGGCCGCGCCCCGCGTTTCTTTTCATGCGCCCGGGGCGTACCCTGCGAGTTGAAACTTAACCCGTTGTTGCGAACCTAAGCCCGGCTAATGTACTTTTAGGGCAAACGATTCACCACCTTGACACACGACCTCATCAAGCGCGATACCTCCTGGCTACATTTTAATGCCCGGGTGCTGCAGGAAGCAGAAGACCCGCGCGTCCCTCTGTATGAACGGATAAAATTTCTGGCCATCTACAGCAGTAACCTCGATGAGTTTTACCGGGTGCGGGTCGCCAGTCTCCGCCAATTTAAAAAACTGGACAAAGCGGTAAGAAAAGAGTTGCTTGATTTTAAGCCTAAAGAGGAGCTTAAAACCATCCGCAGGATGGTCAATGAGCAGCAGTCTCAATTTGGTGCCATTTTCCGGGAACAGATCCTGCCGGACCTGAAAAAGGAGAACATTCATCTGATTCACGCAGATGAAATGAATGCGGAGCAACGGTCTTTCGCTGAGCACTACTTCGACAAGGACGTGCAGCCTCACCTCCACCTGCACTGGCTGCCGGCTGATGATTCGACGCCCAGGAAACTTCCCTTTCTCAAAAGTGGGCAGCTCTGCCTGGCCGTCAACCTGGATGAGCCCATCGCCCGCGAGGCGGGCGAAATAGCCCTTGTCCCCCTCCCTACCAAAGCACTGCCCCGTTTCGTGGTATTGCCCAGTCCCCGGAAAGACCCGGAGGGTTACTACGTAATTTTCGTCGACAGCATCATCCGGGCCAACCTGAGCCGGTGGATGGACCGAAAAGTTGACTTCGGCTACAGTTTTAAACTGAGCAGGGACGCAGAATTGTACATTCAAAACGAATTCGACGGTGAACTCCACCGCAAAATTGAGGCCCGCCTGGCGGACCGCGAAGAAGGGTTACCCACCCGTTTTCTCTATGACCGCAATATGCCCGCCTGGATGCTCAGGCGGCTAAAGAAAGTGCTCAAGCTTAGTAAGTATGACATGATTCCCGGGGGACGCTACCACAATTTTATGGACTTCTTCGGTTTCCCCCTGCCACCGGGAAGAGAAGATTTAGCGTATCCGGAGCTCCCTCCCCTGCCACACCCCCGGCTTGAGGACCTGGAAAGCACCATGAGCGCAATGGAGGCCAGTGACTTCCTCCTGCACTTTCCCTACCAAAAATACGACTATGTTCCTGAGCTGATCCGGGAAGCGGCGGACCACCCGGAGGTGACTAAAATCAGTATCACGCTCTACCGGGTGGCCGGAAAATCAGCCGTTGTCAGCGAACTGCTCAATGCCCTGAAAAAGGGCAAGCAAGTGGATGCTTTTGTGGAAACCAAAGCCCGCTTTGACGAAGCCAGCAACCTCTACTGGGGGAAGCAGCTGGAAGAAGCAGGTGCCTTCGTACGCTACAGCTATCCCGCCGTGAAAGTACACACCAAACTCCTGCACATATTGCGGGAAAAACCGGATGGGCAGACGGTGCACTACGCCTACATCGGCACCGGAAACTTCAACGAAAAAACGGCTAAGCTTTACACAGACCACGCCCTGCTTACCTGCCGTCCGCAACTGGGGCAGGACGTGGAGCACGTTTTCCAATTGCTCCGCGGAGAACTGATTTTGCCGAACTGTAAACAGCTGCTGGTCGCCCCCTTTACCATGCACTCCCGGTTCACGGAGCTGATTGACGAGGAAATCGCCAGGGCCAGGGCCGGTCAGCACGCCTACCTGTTTCTGAAAATGAACAGCCTTGAGGAAGAAAGCATGATCGTTAAGATAAGGGAAGCGGCAGCAGCGGGGGTCCAGGTACGGATGATCGTGCGGGGCATCTGCCGGTTACTTCCCAAACCGGAAGAAAACATTGAAATCATCTCCATAATTGACCGCTTTCTCGAACACGCCCGGGTCTACATCTTTGGCGGCGGAGACGTGGAAAAGGTCTTCATGGGTTCGGCTGACTGGATGGAGCGCAACCTGCACCGCCGGGTGGAAGTCATTACGCCCATTGAAGACCCTCTCCTCCGCTTAGAGCTGCGCCGGGTAATGGATATGCAATGGCGTGATAATCGGAAAGCCCGCCTCATCAGTGCCGAGGCCCTGAATTCTTACCGGCAACCTGCGGGGCAATTCCGTGCCCAAACTGATCTCTACCGCTACTTTGAACGTCGGGAAGAAGCAACTGAAGCATGAACTTCCTTGCCCACCTGACCCTTTCTCACTTCGATACTGACCTGCAAACCGGGAATTTCCTCGGGGATTTTGTAAAAGGAAAAGCCATTTCGGACCTGCCCGCCGGCATACAGCGCGGTATAGCCATGCACCGGGCAATTGATGAGTTGACGGACCACGACCCGGATGTCAGAGAGCTCAACGCCCTGGTGGCTGAACGGCACGGCCGCTACGCCGGCGTCATTACGGACATCGGTTTCGACCACTTCCTGTGTCAGAACTGGGCGCAGTTTGGGCCCCTGGAGTTCGATGCGTTTCGGGTAGGGACTTACTGGGCCCTGCACGCCCGCCGGGGAGTAATGTCCGAGCACATTCAGGGCTACATTGAAGGAATGCTAAAGCACGACTGGTTAAACCTTTACCGCACGGAAGCGGGAATGTCTCACGTCTTTCAGCGACTTCGCCCCCGCCTCAGCCAGCCCCAACTTCTGGATGGGGTGGAAGATTTGCTGACGGATTTCTATCCCGCCTTCAACCAGACATTCCTGGCCTTGTTTCCCAGGCTACAAACCCTCGCCGATGCCTACCGACCGGAAGAACCCTCCCATACCGCTTGACCTGCGCCTGATGCGTTTCAGCTCCCAGCTAAACGTAAAGCAGGAAGGCAACAACCGTATGGTTTTTGGTGCCATCAGGAAAAAATGGCTGGTCCTGCAACCCGAAGAATTTGTTCGCCAGCTATTACTCCACTTCCTGATCGGAGACATGCGTTACAACCGTAACCGGATAACGGTAGAACGCGGCGTCACCGTGAACTCCCGGGCGCG
This sequence comes from Bacteroidia bacterium, assembly GCA_030431945.1. Taxonomy (GTDB): domain Bacteria; phylum Bacteroidota; class Bacteroidia; order Chitinophagales; family Saprospiraceae; genus Neolewinella. The sequence goes on from JAUIIF010000151.1 coordinate 7,148, forward strand.
GCGGACTGACATTCTGGTCTTTGATGCCGACATGCGGCCGTTTCTGCTCATCGAATGCAAGGCCCCACAGGTAAAACTGGACACCTCTGTTTTCCGCCAGGCCGCAACCTACAACGGACCGCTCCGGGTGCCTTACCTTATGATCAGTAACGGCCGGGAAAGTCTGGTGGCCGCCATAGATTTTGCTAACGAAAGCTATCGCTTTCTGGAGGCGGTTCCTGAATGGACGTAAGGCACGCTAACGGTAACACACTATCTTAGCCCGCCTTGCCTCCTGTGCTACTGCGCTTCACCATCAACAATTTATGCTGCAGGTAAAAAATCTCACCATTTCCTTTCCCGGCGCTCCTGCGCCGGCGGTAAACAACCTCTCCTTCACCCTGGAAGCCGGAGGGCGTTTAGGGTTGCTGGGCCTCTCCGGCTCCGGAAAGAGCCTCACGGCCATGGCCCTGCTCGGCCTGCTGCCGGACGCCGCAACAATAACTGCAGGAGCCGCCTGGTACACGCGGCGGGACGGGGTTGCTATTGACCTGTTTGCGCAAAATGAAAAAGCCTGGCGCCAACTGCGTGGCCAGGAGATCAGCCTTGTCTTTCAGGAACCGCTGACGGCCCTTAATCCCGTCCACCGGGTACGTAAACAGTTACTTGAAGCCGTTCGCCGGCACTGTCCGCAGCTTACCGATGAGGCAGCGAGAATGAACCACTTAAGGAAATGGCTCCACAAAGTTGAACTGGGAGAAGACCAGGATCGCCTGCTGGCGGCCTTTCCCCACCAATTGAGCGGCGGGCAGCGGCAACGCCTCCTGATTGCCCTCGCCTTACTCGGAGAACCGAGGCTGCTGATTGCCGACGAGCCCACTACGGCCCTGGACACCGTAACGGAAGCTGGCATCCTGCGGTTACTCGAACAACTGCGGAGCGAACTGAACATGGCCAGCTTATTTATCACGCATGACCTCCGGGTCATGCAAAGGAGCGCTGATGAATTACTGGTGCTGGCGGCAGGCACTTGCATTAACCAGGGTCCTGCAACCACGGTACTGGCCCTGGGTGACCAGCTTTTCCAAGCCACTCCCTCTTCCCCGGACCAGCCCGTAGCTCCCCCCCCGGGGAAGGACTTACCCGCTACCGCAACGCCGGAAAGTAACGAGCCACTGTTGAGGGTGACTGATTTGTCCCTCTCCTACGCATTATCCAAACCCTGGTTCTGGTCCCCTTCCCGCAGTGTACCGGCGGTACAGCAGGTATCTTTCACCTTACACCCCGGTGAGTGGCTGGCCATTGTCGGGCCGAGTGGTTGTGGCAAGACCAGTCTGGCCCGTTTTCTGGCCGGCCTGATGGACAAGAGCAGCGGTACCGTAACTCGGTCAGCATCCGCCTCCGTTGCCCTGGTGTTTCAGGATCCGTTCAGCTCGCTGAACCCGGCGCATACGGTGCGCCGTGCCATCACGGAAGTGCTGAAAGTTGCTTATCCTGAGCAATCCCTGACGCATCATCACAAGGCAGTTGACGCGTTGTTAGGCGAAGTAGGTTTACCCCCTGCTACCTTTGCCCTGCGGCAACCCGCCGCTTTAAGCGGTGGGCAACGACAACGCGTTGCCATCGCCCGCGCCCTGGCCGGAAATCCGACCATCCTGATCGCCGACGAGTCCGTTTCCGCCCTCGATGCTCCCCTGAGAAAAGATATTCTTGCTTTATTGGACCGACTCCGCCGAAAAAGAAAATTCGGCCTGCTTTTCATCAGTCATGACCTGGAAGTGGTCGCTGAA
>JAUIIF010000152.1 GCA_030431945.1 Bacteroidia bacterium
CTGATCTGGACTGGATCAATACCGCCCTGATGGCGTTCGAGCTTCCGCGCGACCTCGAAGCGTACCAGGCCGTCGCCAACGCCCGGGCGGCCCTGTCCGGTGATGCATCCGCCGAGGAGGCCACAGAGCCGGCCCCGGCCAAACCCATCGACTGGAACCTGATCGGCACCGACGGGGCCAGTGAGGTGGTTGTCCGGACAGTTGATGGACGCATTGTGCTGAGTCTCTGGCCGGACGTTGCGCCGGCTACCGTCTCCAGCTTCCTGGAACTGGTCAAGTCCGGTTACTACGACGGTAAGGTCTTTCACCGGGTCGTCCCGAATTTCGTGGCGCAGGGAGGCGGCCCCCTGGGAAATGGTTACGGAGCCGAAGACTTCACGATTCGCACGGAAACGCCCGGTGTGCACTGGGACCGGGCCGGGCTGGTCGGCATGGCCAGCTCCGGAAAAGACACGGAAGGCGTCCAGTTTTTCATTACCCACCGGGCCACGCCACACCTGGACGGCAACTATACCATTTTCGGTGCCGTTACGGAAGGGCAGGAGCTGGTGGACAAGCTGACGGCAGGCAGCCGGATCGAGAGCATTACCCTACGGTAACCGCTGCGCACCATCGGGGCTGCTTACCCTGCTTTTTTACCATTTTTTGCACCGGCGTCCGCGCCCGTAAAAGATGACTGGCCGTAAAACCATACTTGATGAAACCCACTCCGATCATGGTCGGCGACTTGCTGTATCAGCTGGACATCCGCTTACTTGACCTGCTGCGCAGCCTGGCCCCCGGGGAATGGAACGCGCAGACGTTGGCTCCCCAGTGGAAGGTCAGGGACGTAGCGGCCCACCTGCTGGACGGAAACTTGCGGACGCTGTCCATGCTGCGGGATGGTTATTTCCCCCCGCCATCCGCACCCATAGATTCCTACGCTCAGTTGGTAAAACACCTCGATCAACTGAATGCGGATTGGATCACGGCCGCCCGGCGGCTGAGCCCGCAGGTAATCATCGATTTGTTGGCCGCCACCGGAAGGGAATACAATGACTACCTGACCGCGCTCGATCCGGCGGCACCTGCTGTTTTCCCCGTCGCCTGGGCCGGGGAGGACCAGAGCGCGAATTGGTTTCACCTGGCCCGGGAATACACCGAAAAGTGGCACCACCAGCAGCAAATCAGGGAGGCTACCGGTCGGCCGGGGGACTTACTTACGTACCCGCTTTATCATCCTTACCTGGATACTTCCGTACGCGCGCTGCCCTACCATTACCGGGAGGTTGCTGCCCCCTCCGGTACCACCATCGCCTTCCTGTTTCAGGGGGAGGAGGAAAAGTCCTGGTGGCTACTCAAGGTTCAGGAAGGGTGGGCGTTGCACACCGGGAAAGTGGCAGACCCCACTTGTGTAGTCCGGATTCCGGACGATTGTGCCTGGCGTATTTTTACGAAGGGCATTACACGCTCGGCAGCGCTGGCGCAAGCAACGATAACGGGCCCACGCCATCTGGGAGAGCCCGCATTTTCCTTGTTGGCCATCATGGGATAGAACTATTTGCCACCGAATACCTTGTTTACAATTTTACCTGACGTTAAACCAGCCTCCGTGTCTTTCACTGACCTTCAACGCCGCATTACTGACGCCGCCCGTGCCCAGGCGGCGCAGACCGTTGCCCACCGCCGGCACCTGCACCGGAACCCGGAACTGAGCTTCGAGGAATACGAAACCCAGGCCTACCTCGAACAACAGCTGACTGACCTGGGGGTACCTGTCCGGCAAGTAGCGGGAACGGGACTGATTGCCGAAATCACCGGGGAAGGGGGCAGCGGAAACGTGGTGGCCCTGCGGGCAGACATTGACGCGCTGCCCATTCAGGAAGCCAATGAGACGAGCTACCGCTCGCAGCGGGCGGGTGTGATGCACGCCTGTGGGCATGACGTTCACGCCAGTAGCCTACTCGGAACGGCGGCCATCCTGCAGGGGGTGAAGGCTTATTTCCCGGGTAAAGTACGCCTGTTGTTTCAACCTGGCGAAGAAAAGCTGCCGGGGGGCGCCACCCTGATGATTAAGGACGGGGCGCTGGAAAAACCACGGCCGGCGGCCATTTTTGGCCAGCACGTCCATCCGCCACTACCCGCCGGCACCGTCGGCTTCCGCCCCGGAATCTATATGGCCAGTACGGATGAGCTTTACCTGACCATCAGGGGGCGGGGCGGACACGGTGCCATGCCGCATCAGGCCGTAGACCCGGTCGTGATCACCGCACAGGTCGTCACGGCCATTCAACAACTGATTAGCCGGCAAACGGACCCAACCCTGCCGGCAGTGATCACTTTCGGACGCATCGAGAGCGAAGGCGGTGCCACCAACGTAATCCCCAACGCCGTAAAACTTCAGGGTACCCTGCGGACGCTCGACGAAAAATGGCGCAAAGAACTGCACCAGCGTCTGGAGAAACTGGTGACGGGCATCGCCGCGGCCCTGGGCGGGAGCGCAGAACTGGAGATCGGCCATGGCTACCCCTTTCTGAAAAATGATGAGCCGCTCACGCGCTGGGCCTGGGAGGAGGCCCGCCGCTTTCTGGGGGAAGACCGCGCCGTGGAGCTCCCCATCCGTATGACCGGTGAAGATTTCGCCTTTTACAGCCACCACCTCCCCGCCTGTTTCTACCGCCTGGGGGTAGGTAATCCGGACCGGGGCATCAACAGCCCCGTCCACACCGATACTTTTGACGTAGACGAAGCCTGCCTGGAAACCGGGAGCGGACTGATGGCCTGGCTGGCCGTACGCCAACTGCAAGGGTAAGAGGGGTGCCTACCTCCCGTTTGTCCCTTACCTTTGCCCGCATGCGCGCAAAGAAGTCTTACGGACAACATTTTCTGACCAACGAACACTACGCTCACCAGATCGCCCACGCCCTGGAGCTGACGGATCAGTATGACCACGTACTGGAAGTAGGCCCCGGCCAGGGCATGCTGACCAAACACCTGCTGGAACGTAAAGATGCCTTCGAGCTCAGCGTCAGCGAAGCAGACAAGGATATGGTCGCTTACCTGGAAGAGCACTACCCCGAATTGCGGGACCGCATTATTCCGGGCGACTTTCTGAAGGCCGACTTCGGGAAGATTTTTGGCGCGCAACCTTTTGGCCTGATTGGCAACTACCCGTACAACATCAGCAGCCAGATCATGATTAAAATGCTGGACAATTACCAGCAGATTCCCGAAATGGTGGGCATGTTCCAGAAGGAGGTCGCCGATCGGGTACTCGCCGGCGAGGGAAGCAAAATTTACGGCGTGATCGGGGTACTCGTACAGTGCCGGTACGAACCCTCCCTGGTGCTGAACGTGAGCCGGGGCAACTTCAATCCGCCCCCGCGGGTGGAAAGTGCCGTCATTCGCCTGGTGCGCCGGGCGGAGCCGCTGGTGCCGGACGAAAAATGGGGGCGCTTCAAGCACATCGTCAAATCGGCCTTCGGGATGCGGCGGAAAATGTTACGGAACAGCCTCAAATCGGCCTTCCCGGATGAGGTGCTGGCCGACGAATTCTTCCAGCGCCGGCCCGAACAGGTCAGTCTGGCGGATTTCGTACGCCTGACGTTACAACCGGAACGGTAATCACTCTTCGAAAATCTCGATGTCTTCAATCACGAACTCGAGGACCGTGTGGGCGGGGACGAGGGTATCGCCGCGGCCGTTTACCAGCCCCTCCGCGCCGTAGGCCAGGTCGCTGGGGGTCAGAATGCGGATACGCCCGCCCGGTTTGATCCGCAGCAGGGCAAGGTTCCAGGCGGGGATGAGCTGGCCGACCGTAAAGCGCAGCGGTGCTCCACGGCGGCGGCTGTTGTCGAACTCCCGCCCGTCCAGAAAATTGCCGCGGTAGTGGGCCTCGACGATGTCTCCCTCCGTCAACGGCGTGAAAGTGCCGGAGTCCAGTATTTCGTAAAAATAACCTTCCGGAGCAGCGTAGACGTCGTAATGCTGATCGATGGCCCGGTTAATCATGGCATTGCGCTGGCGGCCGGCCAGGTCAGTAGAAGGGCTCAACTCACTGATCAGTCGCTCCTCAATGGCCGTAGCCGCAGCGGCATCTTGGGGGGGCGCGGACGCCGGTGCCGGGGAAGAATTAGTGCAGGCAAAGACGAAGATCAGCGGGAAGAACCCGAGGCAACGGATTAAGGAACGGAGCATCATCTCCTGCGAAAGTTCAGCGATTAGTTAAATAAGGTTTCCGCCTTTTCGAATATCCGGACGAGATCTTCGTCTCGCGTTACCTTAAGCTTTTCTGCTTTGATGTACTTAAGCAGCTGTGTCTTGAACCCGAGGTCTTCCGCGATGTTTTTGGCGGTCATTTTCAGGGGGAGGAAATCACCGTCCACCATGGCAAAATACAGGGATTTGGCACTGAAGCGACGGAGTTTCAGGGTCCGGCCTACGTCCTGGACGACCTTCTCGTCGTTGATGATGTCATAAACCATGGTACAGGTGATGTAGTCCCCGCGGTGGATGATCTGAGCGTACCGGTCTCTGAATTTCGGGTTGATTCCCCGGCCGTAGATGTGCTTGCTGCCATCTTCGAGTGTGACTTCTGCCCGCAGGAAATTAGCGGGGTTGAGTTCCCTGATCTGGCCGTCCGGGGCGTAGTATTCGAACTGGCTGGTAAAGCCGTTCAGGTTGGCACTGTCCAGCGGGTACTGATTCAGGGTGGCATCAAAGAGTACCACCTTGCGGAATTCCGGATAACGGTACGGCGTACCCCGTACGTCTGCGTAACGATCCGGGTCAATCAGCCGGCTGGCTTCGATGAGGTAAGCCGCGGCGCCCTGGTCACCTGCGGGGAGGCTATCGACGGGCAGGGAACTTTGGTGGGCCGGCCGGAAGTGGTGTTGCCGGACACTGGCGACCATTTGTTCCATGTGCTGTGCGTCAGATTGTCCGCACGTAGGCAGGACCACGGACACCAAGAAGAGGGAAAGAATCGTTTTAAATAGCATTGGGATCTGAATTTCCAGTTGTAAAGCTACGATAATGAAATCTTTGTTTTTTGTTTCCCCCCTGCTGGTGCAGGGTAATCGCACGCTCGCTCATCAGCCGCAATGCGGGGAACGAGCTGGTTTGCCCGTCGAGGGAGCGGGTAGCAAAACCACTATTCTGCAGTCGGGGCAGGCCGCAGTGCGTTCGCCCCGGCCGGTACGTTTCCCCTTCTTTCTTCTGCCCTGCCTGTCGCTGCTGCTGCTGGTAACCGCCTGTGGTCCAAAAATCGAAACCATCGAAGAAGTGGATGCCCTGGGCTACAAAACCACTTTTCAGGTTGACCCTGCTACCGGACAAAAACAGGGGGTTTCTCAGCAGTTCGACCCTCAGGGCAATCTGGTGTACGAAGAAATGTACGTCGATGACCGGTTGAACGGCCAGCGAAAGATTTATGGCCCCGAGGGCAACCTGCTGGTGCTGGAGAACTACGTCGACGATCAGTTTGCCGGAGAATACCTCAACTACGATGAGGAGGGTAACCTTACGCTGAAGGGACAGTACATCAACGGAGCGATGAATAAAGCCTGGTTTCAGTACTACGCTGATGGCAAGGTGATGGAGTCGGTTACCTTCGTGGACAACGCCACGCGCGGTCCTTTCCGGGAGTGGTACGAGAACGGCATGCCGAAGGCCAGCGGCGTGTATGCTCCGGAAAGCAAGGAGGACGGCTTACTGCACCTGTACCTGGAAACGGGCGGTTTGGAAAGGGTTATGCAGTGCTCCATCGGTATGTGCCAGACCGTCTGGACGCCCGATAGCACGGGCACGGCTCCGGAAGGGGTGGACATGACCCGCCCGGAATAGGGCGGACAAGGACTACCGGGCGCGCGACCAAAGCCACCTTTTCTTCCCTTACCCTATCTATGCACCGTACCTTGTGCTTTACGATGCGATACTACCTTTTTACCCTGCTGCTTGTTGTTGCTCCACTTTTCGCCACGGCCCAGGTGGGGGGCATTTCGGCTTATGAATTTCTGAACCTGCCGGCTTCGGCCACCGTAGCAGCAATGGGAGGGCACCACATTGCCCTGCTGGACGATGACCTCAGCCTCGCTGCCCGCAACCCCAGCCTGCTCAACGAGCAAATGCACCAGCGATTTGCCCTTAGCCACGCCTTCCACCCGGCGGGCATCAGCAACAGCTCCCTGGCCTACGGGCATTATCAGGACAAATTAAAAATGACGTTTCAGGGAGGTCTGCAATTTTCCAGCTACGGGAGCGACCTCGTGCGGCGGGATAATACGGGGCTGGCGCTGGGGACTTTCTCCGCCTCCGACTACGCCCTCACCGTCGGCGCTGCGCGCCGTTTCGAGAATCGCCTGAGCGTGGGGGCCAACCTGAAACTGGTCTCTTCCCAACTGGCCGGCTACAGCAGTATTGGCCTGGCGGCTGATCTCGCCGTTCATTACGTGGATACGACCGGCCGCTTCGGGATAACACTGCTGGCCAGAAATGCCGGCCGGCAAATCTCTACCTATGACCCCGCTACCGGGCAGGAACCCCTGCCTTTTGAACTGCAAATCGGGATCAACCGCGAACTGAAATACCTGCCCTTCCGCTTCTCCCTTATCTACCGCTATCTCGACCGGTGGAACGTCCTTTTCGATGATCCGGAGGCGGAAAACGAATCCATTTTTCTCGCCTTCGGCGAAGAAGAAACCCAGCGCGGCGCCGGCGCCGTATTTCTGGATAACCTCGCCCGCCACTTTGTCTTCAACGGTGAACTGCTGATCGGTAAACAGCGTAACCTGCGCCTGCGCTTCGGCTACAACCACGGCCTGCGCCGGGAACTGCGCCTGACGGATTTCCGCAGCGGTGCCGGCTATTCTTTCGGCTTCGCTTTCCGGACCAACCGGTTCTCCATCGCTTACGGCCGGACGACTTACCACCTGGGGGGAGGGGTGAACCAGTTGGGACTGGACTTCGGCCTGGGCAAACGCTAAGGACCGTGTTTACGCCGGGTTCGGAAACGTGTACCCGCGTTGATCGTGAACCAGTCGGCTAGGCCTCTTCCTCCGCGGCGGAAGGGGGAGATTGCCGGGCGGTGAAGTCGGCCAGCAGGCCCCGGGTGGTTTCCTGGATCTTATTTTTTAGAAAAGGCGTCCAGCCAAGCAGTAGCCCGTTTAAGCCCAGGGCTTGCCGCGACCAGCGCCAGAGGTCAAAAGTATCGGTATGCCGGACAATCTTTCCGTCTTCGATTACGAAGGCTGCTGAGATTTGATTAATGACCATTCGCTTTTGCTTGCCGTAGTGGTACCGGGCCCACCATTCTGCCGAAGCGTGTTTGCCGTCGGCCTGCACGTTGCCGAAAGAAACCTCGAGGTCATTATTCGCCCGGCTCAGCAACATCCGCCACATCTGGTGGGCGTCCTGCCCCGTTAATCTGCCGAAGGCCGGGTCTTCAAACACGACCCCGGGGGCGTAGCAGGCCAGCATACCTTCAACATCGTGGTCGGCAAAGGATTGGTAAAAACGGGTAATGAGTTCCTGGTTTGACATGGGAGGGGCTTTGCCGGTAAGGTACTGCAAAGCCGCTTCAGCTTTACCAGGACTTTAGCAAAACTTCGGCGGTACTGAGCGCCCGTTTGCCCAGCAGGTCCTTAACCTGGTGGCGGCAGCTGGTTCCGGCGGCGACGATGTGGGTAGTGGGGGAGAGCCCCCGCAGGTGCCGGAGCAAGGATTGTTCCGCAATTGTCTTACTCAGCTCGAAGTGTTCCACCTCGTAGCCGAAGGAGCCCGCCATACCGCAGCAACCGCTGTCCAGGAGCGTAACGTTAAAGTTGGCGGGTAAACTCAGGGCTGCCGCGCAGTGCGCGGCGTCCCCAAGGGCTTTTTCATGACAGTGAACGTGGAGAACGAGGTCGGCAGAAGCCGTACCGAAGCTTTCCGGCCGGAGGCGCCCGGCAGAAAATTCCCGGTAGAGAAATTCATCGAGGGTGTAGGTATGAGCGGCAACGGCCTTGGCTTTGACGGCCAGGTCTCCCCGCAGGAGCTTGGGGTACTCATCCCGGAAACTCAGAATCGCACTTGGCTCAATACCGACCAGCGGCTGCCCGGCTGAAACCCGGTCGTAAAAAACCTCCACGTTGCGGGCGGCCCGGCGGCGGGCGGCGGCCAGCAGACCTTTGCTCAGCTGCGCGCGGCCGCTGGCCGCGTGGGGCGGCCAGACGATCCGGTACCCCAGCAGGGTGAGCAATTTCAGCGTGGCTTCGCCAATGCGGGGCTCCTGGAAATTGGTGAATTCGTCGACAAAGAGGTGGACCGTCCCCAGATGGGGTGGTGCAGGCTCCGGATTTTTCCACCGCCGGCGTAAACTTCCGTTTGGGAAGGGGGGGAGGCTACGGTCCGGCGCGAGCCCGGCCACCCGCTTCAGCAGGGGGGCGGCAACCTTTAAGCCGAAATTGGCCAGGGTGGGGAAGTAGGCGCCAATCGCATACAGTTGCTCGTTGGCGGCAATTAAGCGCGTTCGCAGGGACACCTTGCCCCGTTGGTACTGGTATTCCGCCTTCAGGTTGGTCATGTCCACCGAACTGGGGCATTCGCTCGTACAGGCTTTGCAGCTCAGGCACAGATCGAGCGCCTCGGCCAGCGCGGGATGTTGAAATGGCTGGTCGTGTTGGTGGCGGGTCAGTACTTCCCGCAGCAGATTGGCCCTGCCGCGGGTGGCGTGTTGTTCAGCGCGCGTAGCGCGGTAGCTGGGGCACATGGCCCCGCCGTCCAGTTTCCGGCAATCGCCGGAACCATTGCACTTTTCGATGGCGGGCAGGAGGCCGCCGTCTTTACTGAAATCAAGCAGGGTAGGGTAATCAGGCGTTTCCATCTCCGCCGGATAGCGGAGGTGCTCGTTCATGGGCGGGGCTGCTACGATCTTACCGGGATTGAAGAGGCCCTGCGGAT
>JAUIIF010000848.1 GCA_030431945.1 Bacteroidia bacterium
ACGCAGCCAGCGGGCGGCAGTAACCCCGGCAATGCCGTTGCCAATAATGGCGACGTGCATAAATGAATGGGTTGCTTAGTAATTATGACCGTAAACTACACCTTTACCCGCGCTTTTGCTTCCTGACCAGTTGAGTTGATAGGGGTTTTAGCCGTTTCAGGACATCTCTGGCAGTTTATTCGTTGCCATATTTACGCTAACCGGGCGCGGCCGCAGGTGCCGGGCAAGGAACAATAACAGCAGGGAAAGCACCTACAAATTAAGCGCATCAGCATCTGGGGCAGTATCTAGGAGCACAGGCAGCAGTAAAAGACAACGGCAATATTCTCGATCGCCTGCTACGGTGTAAGCCGGTTGCCGGGGAAAAATGTTTGCGGACCTTTCTGAAAGCAGTGAACCAGCCGAGTACCAGCGTCATTACCATGTAAAACCATGACCAAAAACGTACTCGGCACACCACTCATCTCTTGTTGTACGGACCCTATGACGGGCTACTATCGTGACGGAATCTGTAATACCGGCCCCACGGATAGTGGGCGGCACGTCGTTTGTGCAATAATGACGGAGGAGTTCCTGGCCTTTACCAAACAAAGAGGCAACGATTTATCCACACCCCGGCCGGAGTACCAGTTTCCCGGCCTCCGGCCGGGCGACGGTTGGTGCCTCTGCGCCCTTCGCTGGCAAGAAGCCTTTGCGGCAGGCATCATCGTCCCCGTCAAACTGGAAGCAACGCACGAAAAAGCACTGGAATTCCTGGCTTTCGCAGACCTGCTGGAAGCTAAACTTGTCGACTGAACGGAAGGCTGATTCAGGTCCGGGGGAAAAGGGTGGCCTCCACGATTTCACAGACGGTATGCCCCACGAGCATGTGACACTCCTGAATACGGGGCGTATCCGTCGAAGGAATGCAAAGTAACAGGGAACAGATTTCCTTCAGCTGACCGCCGGTTTGTCCCGTAAAGCCAATCGTCACCATGCCGTTGGTGTTGCCTTGTTCCACGGCTTTTATCACGTTAGGAGAGTTACCGGAAGTAGAAAGGGCAATGAGTACGTCTCCCGGCTGTCCGATGGCCGTCAGCCAGCGGGCGTAAATGTCGTTGAACGAATAGTCATTCGCAACGGCGGTGATGTAGGAAGTATTTACGTGGAGCGCTTCGGCGAAGAGCGGTGCCCGATCATAATAATACCGGCCACTGAGTTCGGCCGCCAGGTGCTGGGCGTCGGCGGCAGAGCCGCCGTTACCACAGAAAAACACCTTGCCGCCCGCACGGTAGCAACGAATGATGACTGCGGCCATCTCGGCGATCAGGGCAATTATTTCTTCATCGGCCAGCAGCGCTTGCTTAAGGGCAATGGCGGCACGGAGATTGTGGTGAATGGTGGAGGGCATGGGACAAAGGTAGTGAGGCCGTAACTTTATGGGGAGTATCCCGGTTTTCTTCGCCAGGCAAGCCGGAATCACACGCCAGCCAGCGCGGCAATTCGTAGCAGTTGCTTTACCATCACTTCCCAGCCGTACCGCTTTTTTTCTTCCCGGATCATCTCCGTCATCGCTGCCCGGTCCGTCTCGTCCAGGTAACGCACAATGGCTGCGGCAATCGCCGTTGGCTCGGGAGGGACGACGTAGCCTACCCGTCCGTCCGGGCACATCTCCGGGAGCCCGCCGA
>JAUIIF010000153.1 GCA_030431945.1 Bacteroidia bacterium
CGACGGTCACTTTTTGGTTTGTCCCTCATTTTAGAACTACCTTTTGCCAACGAGAGAGGCGACGCCACGATCTGAGTCATCGCCCAAAAGTGCAAACGACTCCCAAGGCCGTTTACGCGACAGGACGGCATCTGAACACGAGGTCGGCGACAGCCGTTTGACGGCCACGGCGACGGCACGAAGGCACTAATCAGCTAAATCACCCCGGCCAAAAGGCAGCGAAACAAACCGGATAAAAAGCCGGTAAAAGTGCGGGTTCGATTTGGCGAATCGGCAATGGAGGCGATGTCAGATATTGGTGGCGAACAAAACGCAACCAACGAGCACAGCCTGCGGGACTTTATCATCGAAGTGCCCTGGCTGGGTAGCATCGAAGTCGGCGAAACGGGGTTTCGGTTCGTCCGCATTGACCTGGTTGATCCGGAGATCAACATGCCTCTCTACGCCGTCCAGGCGGCTTTTATTTACCGCGACCTGGACTATCTCGGCAGCTTTGAGAGCAATGATGAACGCCTTAACGACATTTGGTTGACGGGGGCCTACACCGTACACCTGAACATGCAGGATTACCTCTGGGACGGCATAAAGCGCGACCGTTTGGTCTGGGTGGGTGATCTCCACCCCGAGATCATGACCGTGGCCTCCGTGTTCGGGAATAACGAAGTGGTACCTCGCAGCCTGGACCTGGCCCGCGACCAGCATCCACTGCCCCAGTGGATGAACACCATCAGCAGCTATTCGATGTGGTGGCTCATAATTCATAAGCAGTGGTTCGACAATTACGGAGACCTGAGCTACCTGCAAGCCCAGGAGACTTACATGATCAACCTCCTGGACCAGTTGGCCACCTTCATCGACGAGGACAATGCCGAAAAACTGAACGGTGGTCGTTTTCTGGACTGGCCGACCAGCCCGGACCCCAAAGCGACGCACGCCGGCCTCCAGGCCATGATGGTCCTTACCTTCCGGGCGGGCAGCGAAATGATGGAGACCCTGGGCCACCCGGAACTGCAGGAAAAATATGCTGCTGTTGCCCGCCGGCTACGCCAACACACGCCCACGGGGAATACCAGTAAGCAGGCAGCGGCCATGATGGCCCTGGCCGGCCTGGCGGATCCTGCACAAATCAACCGCGACATTCTGAAAAAGGATGGTGTGCAAAACATGTCGACCTTCTACGGTTACTACCTGCTGGAGGCCATGGCCCTTGCCGGCGATTACGCGGGTGCGCTGGAGGTGGTCCGCCGGTACTGGGGTGGCATGCTCGACCTGGGCGCGACCACCTTTTGGGAAGATTTTGACATTAACGACAGCCGCAACGCCACGCCGATCACGGAGTTGGTCCCCACCGGTAAAGACGACATCCACGGTGACTTCGGCGAGTTCTGTTACGTTGGCTACCGCCACAGTTTCTGCCACGGCTGGGCCAGCGGCCCTACGGCCTGGCTGAGCCAGCACGTACTGGGCATCACCCTGCAGGAAGGTGGCAACGTGGTTAAGATAGAACCTCACCTGGGGGACCTGGAGTGGGCAAGAGGTACGTACCCGACCAAGCACGGCTTGATCCGGGTAATGCACTTTAAAAAGGCGGATGGAACAGTAAAATCTTTGGTGGAGGTACCGGAGGGAATCACGATAAGATGATACGCCACTCCCGGTTTTGATGACTCAATTTTTAATTCTCCTACAGCAAGAACAGGCTTGCCGTGCTTTTAAAACCTACTGATGAAAACCAATAAACGATACTATTGCCTGGGCAGGGCCAGCGCAAGCTCGCTCATCGGCCAGAACGCGGGGGACGAGCTGGTTCGTCCGCCAAGAATTGGGGTTGCCCGGGCATCGATTCTTTTTTCCGGTCTGCTGGTAGCCTTACTTTTTAGTTTCCCCGTCAGTGCTCAGCTTCTCTCCCCCCAGCAAGCAGATACCTGGGCGGCCACCGACAACCTGGGCCGCCAGCTGCCCCTGCATCCGGAAACCGGCAACCTGCGCCAGGGGAAATATGTGGGCATTTTCTATTTCCTCTGGTTAGGCGCTCACGGCCACGATGCCCACACCAAACCACTGGCGGATGAAGGCGTAATGCCCAAACGGGACACTACTTACCGTAGTCCTTATGACATCAGTAAAATCCTACTGGCAAACCCTGACCAACCAGAATACGGACCGGACCTGGCCTTCCACCACTGGGGAGAACCCTACTTTGGGTACTACCTGACGGATGACGAGTGGGTAATCGTCAAGCACGCCCAGTTGCTCTCCGATGCGCAGATTGACGTGATCGTATTCGACATTACCAACAGCCTGATTTATCTGCCCCAGGCCCTCAAAGTCTGCACCATCTTCTCCCGGCTGCAGCAACTGGGCTGGGCCGTACCCAAAGTTGCTTTCCTCACCAACAGCAACCACCTCGAAACGACTGAACGATTGTACGCAGGCTTTTACCAGAAGGGGCTATACAAGGATTTATGGTTTCAGTGGAAAGGGAAGCCATTGCTTATGGGTAACCCGGAGGGCCTCTCGGCGGAGATCCTAGACTTTTTCAATTTCCGCCGGTCCTGGGCCTGGACCGAAGGGCAGGAGTGGTTTGGGGACGGGAAAGACAAGTGGCCGTGGATCGACCACTATCCGCAGAACTACGGCTGGCACGACGACCCGGAGACCCCGGAACAAATTGTTGTTGCCTCCGCTCAACATCCGATTTCCAACATCGGCCGCAGTTTCCACCAGGGCCGGCAGCCAGCGCCCGACAGCATCAACTCCGGGGCTGGTTGGTTCTTTGCCGAACAGTGGCAACGGGCCCACGAAGTAGACCCTGAGTTTGTCTTTATCACCGGCTGGAACGAGTGGGTGGCCATGCGCTTCACGGACGGGCGGGCAAAGAAAATAATGGGCAAAGACATCAAGAAGGGAGAAACCTTTTTTGTCGATCAATACAACGAGGAGTTCAGCCGCGACATCGAACCGATGAAGGGAGGCTTTGAGGATAATTACTACTACCAGATGATTGACGGAATTCGTAGGTTCAAGGGCACCCGGGCACTCCCGGCACCTAACCCGGCGGCCGCCATTACCGTCGATGGTGACTTCTCCGACTGGGAAAAAGTTACCAGCATCTACTACGATCATGCCGGAGACACCCGGCACCGCAACCATCCGGGATGGGGACGAATAGTGGCTTACCGTAATGCATCAGGAAGGCATGATTTACGGGAGGCCCGGGTCACTGATGACCAGGGTGAACTGGCTTTTTACCTCCTGATTGATGGTGCTTTCCCCGATAATCGCCTGGCGCCGGGAACGGAGCTGTTGTTGGACAGCAGAGATGCCGGAGGAGTTCGAAACCTGGGATATTCCCACCGGCTCGTTCCGGGCGCGGACGCAGGTGCTATGGAATTACAAAGGAGCGAGGGGGAGTGGCAATGGACCACCATCAGTACCATCCCCGTAGCGGTGAAAGCCGGAGAACTGGAGTTAAAAATCCCCAAAACGCTGCTTAATGCCGCCACCGGCGAAATTCATTTTAAGTGGATCGACAATGTATGGCCCGCTGGCGATGCCATGCGGTTTTATGACCAGGGAGATAGTGCGCCCAACGCTCGGTTCAATTATTACTATCACTTTAACGCCAATTAATAGCCCGGAAGGTTGTCTTAGCCCCCCGCCTGACAACCCACCAGCCCACTCCCTCCCGCTAAGCAGCTCCTTTACTAACCCAACTCACCATGATCAGAAAAGTCTTCACCTTCCAGGCCTACCCAGATAAGGTTGGCGAATACATTAAACGCCACGCAACCATCTGGCCGGAAATGGTTACGATGCTCAAAGCGCACGGCGTTCATAATTACAGCCTGCACTTAGCTGACGACGGGACAACCTTGTTCGGGTACGCTGAAATCGAATCCGAAGCCCAGTGGGCGGCAATTGCCGATACCGGGATTTGCCAAGAGTGGTGGAAAAGCATGGCTCCCCTGATGCGGACTAACGCCGATAACAGTCCGGAGAGTAAATCCTTGCGGGAAGTTTTTTACTTAGCATGAAAACAGTCATTACTAAATCCGGGATACCGCTGCTCTGGCTGCTACTCGTTGCGGGATGTGCCGGGGTACCGGAGCAACCGCAGGAAGAAAAGCCCCTCAACGTCGTTCTGATCCTGACTGATGACCAGGGTGCCCACCTTAGTCACCTGGGCACCCCGGGCCTGCGAACGCCCCACATCGACCAGCTGGCCGCAACGGGTTATTATTTCACCAATGCCTTTGCCGCCGTCCCCTCCTGTTCCCCCAGCCGGAGCTCCATCAATACCGGGATGTATCCGCACGCCAACGGACACTGGCGGAACACCATCACGCCGTCCCTGAACGCCGCGGACGAAGAATTTGGCCGCCAAAGCACTACGGTAGACCAGGTCGGCATCCACGAATACATCAGTACGCTACCGGAAATCTTGCGGGAGGCCGGCTACTTCACGGGCATTACCCAGAAGTTTCACCTGAGCCCACCGTGGAAATTCCCCTACACCGCCAGAAGTCCGGTCCACAATGATCCGGAGCAATATCGCCAGGTGATAAGCGAATGGATAGAAGAGGCCGGTGACCGCCCGTTTTTCATTCAGGCCAATATCAGTCCGCCCCACCGTCCCTTCCACAAAAATCTCGAAAAATTCCCTGCCTACCGGGTTGATCCGGACAGCATTGCAGTACCGGCGGACCTGCCCGACACCCCCCAGTTGCGTGCAGACCTGGCCGAATACTTCGGCAACGTACAACTGGCCGATGCCTGCGCGGGTGCCATTACCGGTGCTCTGCAAGACCGGGGGCTACTGGAAAACACCCTGGTCATCTTCACGAGCGACCAGGGGCAGGCGTACCAGCGTGCCAAAGCCTCCGCCTATTATGCCGGGCTCCACGTTCCGCTGATCTGGCACGGCCCGGGCGTGGCGGTACGGGGGCAACAGAGCGAGGCCCTGGTCTCCCTGATTGACCTGATGCCTACGGTGCTGGACCTGTTGGGGCTCCCGATTCCGACAACCGTCCAGGGAAAAAGCCTGCGGGGTATATTGGGGCACGCGCCGGATGCCACCTACGAGCCGTATGTGTTCGGGGAACACAACAGCCATGGTCCCGCCCGGGCGGAGCATTATCCCAGCAGGATGGTTTTTGACGGCCGGTACTATTACCTTCGGAATTTACTCCCCACTAAGACCTACGAGCTCCCCGCCGACCTGAAAGTAAGCAAGGGCTGGGGCAACCGAGCCTACGGCGCCACGGTGGCCGCGGCCGAAAGCCACCCCCTGCCGTACGCCCTGCTCCGGCAACTGGAGGGAGGCCGGCCGGCGGAAGAGTTGTACGATATGGACCAAGACCCCCACCAGATCAACAACCTGGCCGGCCAGGCGCCCTATGCGGCCCAGCAACGCAAGCTCTCCGCAGCCCTGGATGCCTGGCGGCTGCGTACCGGCGACTTGGTGGACGACCCGAGCCTGATCCCCACCCGCCAGATGACCCACCAATCCACGGATCAATAGACACTCCTACTCATGCCTTACCTTCGTTTTCTTTCCCTGCTCCTGCTTCCACTTCTTTGCACCTGCGACCGCGCCCAACCCGCAGAACCACCCGCCAGTACCTCCCCCAACCGGCCCAATGTGATCTTCATCATGGATGATCAGCACCGCTACGATGCGCTGGGGAAAATCAATGCGCAGGTGCAGACCCCGACGCTGGATGCCCTGTGGGAAGCGGGCACGCTGTACGCTCAGGCCGTTTGTCAGGCACCGATGTGTGTCCCGAGTCGCAATTCCATCATGTTTGGCATGTACCCCAGCCAGACGGGCGTCTTCCGGAACAGTGGCGGGGTCCGGGACGGCGAACTGCCCGGCAAGACCATGGCGCAGTATTTTCAGGAAGCCGGGTACGAAACCGCAGGATTCGGTAAAACACACTGGGGTAAATACCGGACGAATACCCGTGGCTTTGCCACCCGCTACACTTCCGAAATTCCGGAGGAAGGCGGGATCACCATGGCCCAGGTGGACAGTGCGGCCAAGGCCCGCTACGATGCCGAAATCGCCCCGATGGGCCCGGGGGAAGAAAATAATATCGGGTACCTTGGCTTCACCAGTAAACTGCCGGAAACGGACCACCGGGATGGCTGGATCAATGAACGCGCGATCGACTACATCGAGGCCAGGGAAGACGAGCGCCCGCTTTTTCTCTACCTCAGCTACATGAAGCCACACGCGGGCCATAACCCACCGGCCGGCTACGAAGATCGCTACGAGACGGACAGCATTACCTACGCCGTGCAGCCCCCCTGGTCGGCTGACTACAGCCCGCATTCCAGCGGGGTCAATCGTCGGGAGCTGTACGAAGGTTTCTGGAAAAACGCTACCGCAGAAGACTGGCGCCTGATGACCATGCGCTACTACGCCAACGTAACCTGGATCGACGACATGCTGGGGCGTACCCTCGCAGCCCTGGACAAAAAGGGGTTGCTGAAGAACGCCCTGATTGTCTACACGGCTGATCATGGTGAGATGCTCGGCGAACGCTACTACCGGTTCAACAAATACTGCCTGTATGATGCCAGTGTACGGGTACCACTCATCCTGGCGGGCAGTGCCCTGCCCGAGCGCCTGCGCCAGGGAGGTAGAGACGACCGGCCGGTGGACCTGGTGGACATCCTGCCCACGGTGCTGAATGTCGCCGCCATCACGCCCGGTGCCGACCTGCCGGGCAAAGACTTGCTGGCGGCTCCGGCCCGGGCAGGAAGTTTTTCGGCCCTGCACGAACGCGCAGGCGAAGCGGCCTTCATGTGGCGAACAAAGAAAGATAAGCTCATTCTGGTCTTCAACCGCCAAGCCAAGGCGGCGGACTATTCGGAAGCGGACCTCATCACCGGCGAGTTTTACGACCTGGAAGCTGATCCGCGAGAATGGGAAGACCTGTACGGGACGGACGGCATCGCTGAAGCGCAAAAAATTTATCAGGACAGCATTCTGGCCAGATTAGCCGCTATGTAAAGCCTCACACCAACCGCGCAATCACCCCCAGAAACGCATCTTCCACGACCCGGCAGGTAACGGCCGTATCGTAATCAAGACCGCCCTCCGGGTCGTAATCGAAGAACGTTGCCACTTCGCCCAGGGCGTAAGGCTGCCGTTCATATTTGTGGACGTGGCGGCTGCGGTCGGCATCTTCGAGCCAGAGAACGTTGTCGGGGAGTTCGGGCATGGGGGTTACGGGTTGCGGGTTGCGGGTTGCGGGTTGCGGGTTGCGGTAACTTCTGAATCAGACGGGGCTTTGTACCTTAGCACTGCAAAAATAAAAAGATCTTCCGCCCCGTAACCGGCACCCCGTAACCTGTTCCCCCATGTTAAAACGTCTCTTTCTTAATGAGCGTGCCATGCTTACGGCCATCATCATTAATGCCGTAATAATTTTTGCGCTGTACTTTCCTGCCTACCGGGACAACTGGTGGTTGCTGGCGATTGATCATGCGTTTATTCTTTTCTTTCTGGTGGAGGTCATCGTCAAGCTGATCGTGCTGAAGCCCAAGGCTTACTTCGGAGCGGCGTGGAACCGGTTTGACTTCATCATTGTCATCGGCAGCCTGCCGGTTTTTCTGGAGGGGCTGATGCACATTCCGGAGGCAACCGGTCTGCTGATTTTGCTGCGGCTGTTCCGCTTGATCAGGCTGGTCCGGTTTCTGCGGTTCATCCCCAACATTGAGCAGGTGATGGCGGGGTTAGGCCGGGCGATCAAGGCCTCCGTTTTTGTACTGGCGGCGTTGGTTTTCCTCAATTTCATGCTGGCCATCATTACCTGTCATTTCTACGCGGACATTGCTCCGGAGTATTTTGGCAATCCGCTCGTCAGCATTTACAGCATTTTCCAACTGTTCACCCTGGAAGGCTGGAATGAAATTCCTGCGGCCATCGTAAAGACTACCGATAGCCCCATGACCATCGGGATGACGCGGTTCTACTTTGCGATCGTCGTGGTACTGGGCGGCATTTTCGGGATGAGCCTCGCCAATGCCGTCTTCATCGACGAGATGATGATGGACAACAATAAGGAACTTGAAGACAAAGTGGATGCCCTCACGGAGGAAATCCGCAGCTTACGGAGCTATTTAGAAAAAAAATAACCGGGGCGCGGCCGCAGGTGCAAGGAAGGGACAAGGGCGCAGCACCCTGCTGCGGCAATTGCTATCTTGCGCCGATGAAAAAACTGTTCTTCCCGCTCTTCCTGCTCCTCCTGGCCTGCGGCACCAGCCCCGCACCGGAAAACGAAGCACCGGCCAAGGTGGAAACTTCCGACACGGCCTCCCTGACTGACCCTGCACCGGCGGCCGCGCCCCTCGTTCCGGATACGCTGCCACCACCCGCTCTTGAGGTAACGGATGCCCCGGCCATTCCCAGCCTTACTTACCTGACGGGGCGCTTTGACCCGGCTAAGCACCCGGACTTCGTCAAAGTAGCCGCCAAGTATACCGATGGCGATCCCTACGTGCTGCACCGTGAAACGTACGCCGCCTTCGAAGCCATGCACGCTGCCGCCAAGGCCGCCGGGGTATCGCTGGTTATTGTCTCCGCCACCCGGAACTTTAACCGCCAGAAACAGATTTGGGAAGCCAAATGGAAAGGACAGCGCCTGCTGGAAGGCAAGGAGAAAGCGGATGAAGTGTACCCTGCGCCCGCCGACCGCGCCCGGGCCATCCTCCGGTATTCCTCCATGCCCGGCACCAGCCGGCACCACTGGGGCACGGACATTGACCTGAATGCCCTCAACAACGACTACTTCACCAGCGGCACCGGCAAGCAGGTGTACGACTGGCTTACGGCCAACGCCGCTGCCTATGGCTTTTGCCAGCCTTACACCCCCAAAGGC
>JAUIIF010000154.1 GCA_030431945.1 Bacteroidia bacterium
TCGAGGACGCCAATTTTTTTACCCGCGAGGGGAAGCTGGGCGTTCACAAACGCTCCGTCATAGCGGTATTCACCGTAGCGGATACATCCACAGAGGAGCAACAGGAGCAGCAGGAGGGGGGTAATACGAATCAGATCAGGCATATACAGTTAATCAGGGAGTTAGACTTGGCTCGGGCAGCAGCGGTGAAAAATCGGCGGGCTGGTTCTTCCCGGCGCGCAGCGCCGGAAAACGCAGGCACCACCCCTGGGTTGGCGGGGCATGTACACGCAGCAAGACGGAAATAGCCTCCGTCCTGCATCACCTGAAGTACCCGAGCTACGGATAATGTAAAGTTATACCTAAACCACTTTGACTTAGGTATATTGGTCCTCCGTTGCCGGTCAACCACCAGATCACTAGAAACGCAGCAACAGCCCCAACCCATCCGTCGTGCTTCCCAGCAGTAGCGGAATCTGGTCGTTTGCCCCCGCCGCAATGAAGTAATTGACCAGGTCAAAGACCAGCAGGAACGTACCCTGCAGCATGATGCTTTGCCCGAAGCCCCGGAGCTGATCCTGGTTGACGTCCGGGCGTTTGGCCCGCTCGGTCAGGTAAAGGCCACCCATGACGTAGCCGACGTCCAGGCCGGCATTGAAGAGTAATATTTTCTGAAAGCCCTGGTGTTTTTGCAGGCTGGTCGCCACGTCCCAGCCAGCTGGGTCGGCTTTAATGGCCGAGAGGTAGCCCAGGCCGGCAATACCGAGGTTAACGGTATTCCAGAGCGCATTCATACGGTGAAAATGCTTGGTCGATCCGGTGGCTTTTCCCTGCAGGCCGGCGCCGAGCGCCAGGTTGGCCACCGCCCAGCCGCCGAGCGTCAGCATGGCTGTTTGTTGGTGGTGCAGACTTTGCTGGTTGAAACTGAGTAGCGGGGCTTCCAGGCCCTGGGCCTGAAGGAAGCCGTAAACAGTAAGGGCAAGGCAGCAGGAAAGCAGCAGTCGATGGATCATAAGTCTTTAAAATACAAAAATGGCGGAAGTGTTCAGGTGGTGTGGCTAAAGAAATGCACCGCCAGGTCTGAAATGCAGGCCTTTGCTGAGGGGCGCTGAGGGCCGTCTTTCGTAGCGAGCGGGGTTGGCTCCCTCGCATTATTTGGGCAACGCCTTATGCGCACGTTCAGGTGGCGCGGCCGCCGGTGCAAGGAGGGCAGGTGGAGGCAAAGAAGGGCGTAAGTGGCAGGATTGGCCCGTAGTTTTACCTGTTTTTCACCGGAAAGTGACCGAAAAGAAGGGGTGGGGTGAAGAAAAGTGGTGTCAAATCGTAAGTTTAGTGAAATATCTATCTATAGTATGACCACGCCAAAACCCTATCATAATATGGCCATCTCTCTTTCGGGAGGGGGCTACCGGGCAACGACTTTTCACCTGGGGGCTTTGTCCCTGCTAAATGCCCTGGAGAAGGAAGGCGAGCCTCTGCTGGAGAAAGAAGTGAAGATTCTCTCGACCATTTCGGGAGGAACGCTGACGGGGGTCATGTACGCGCAGAAACTGGCGGAAGGGGGCGATTATTACGATTGCTTCGGCAAAATCTACCCCCTGCTTACTGAAGATAAACTGGTGGAACAGGCCCTCCACAAACTCAACCATCCGGGGAAATGGCGGAACAACGAAAAATCGAGAGATATCATTAACGCTTTTGCGGAAGTATACAATGAGCATTTTTACGAAGGCAGTACGTTCGCCGACATCCTGGATAACCAGGATTGTCACCTAACGGACATCATTTTCGGCGCTTCCGAATTTACCAGCGGGTTTCAGTTCCGGTTTCAGGATAGTCATGACGGCGGCCTTTTCGGAAACTACTACCTGAACCTCTGCGAGGAGGCCGTGCGTGAAATCCGGCTGGCGGACGCGGCGGCCTCCTCCAGCTGTTTCCCGGGTGGTTTCGAGCCAATGATCATGCCCAAGGACTACATCACCGGCCCGGGCAGCCCGCTCGACCAGGAGTGGGCCGAAAAAGGCTATCCGCGTACTGCCGTCATGGATGGCGGTATCCTGGACAATCAAGGCATTAAGGGCGTGCAGCTGGCGGAAGATCGCCACGTGAATAGCGGTGCCCCCTTTGTGGGCACTTACATCATTTCGGATGTTTCCAGCCGCAAGATGGTACCGTTGCCGGTACCCATGCTGCAACACAGCCGGTTGCTCGATTTTTTCACTTTCCAGACCGTAAATCTGGTGGCCTTAGTCTTGCTGGCCGGCCTGGTGGCCCTCCTGGTGTTTGGCAGTGCTCCCGTTTGGGCCATCGTGGCCACGTCCAGCCTGTTAACCATTATTGCCGCCTGGTTTTTGCTGTTCTTCGGGGTGCGTGGCCTCATTCATCAGCAGGTCCGCAAAACGTTTGCCGGTGAAGACCTGCCGGAAATTCTGCGGGACTTCGGGTTCCTCACCAACACCCCGCTGTACATTCTTGCTTATCTGGTTAAGCTCCGCGTAGTCTCGGTCGAGAAAATGGTGATGGATCTCTTTCTGCGCCGTATCCGCCGCCTGCAGTTAAGTGCCCTGTTCGATAATCAAAACTGGGCCGGCCGGTTGCAAACCAACAATATTTACACCCTGGAACACGCCAAAGGGCACGACATGAGCCCCGCAATGGAGGCAGTCATTACCCTGGCGAATACAATGCCCACCACCCTGTGGTTTTCGCAGAAGAACAAAGATGACGGGATGCTGGATAGCCTGATTGCCTGCGGTCAGATATCTTTATGTTACAACCTGAAGCAGTACAATCAGCAACTCCGCGCCCTGAAGATGGATTACCGGGGCAGCGACGTCTGGTCCGGACTGAGCGCCACCGAAAAGGAGGTCGTGGATGAAATGGACCGGCAACTGGAGGTATGCTGGCAGAAATTCAGAGAAGATCCTTTCTGGCTGCTGAAAGAGGACATCGCCCGGGCGGAGAAAAGGGAAGGGAAACCCGTGGTGCCTTAACCCGGCCTGAGCAAATCCAGGAAACGGCCGCCTTAAATCGGGCTGCCATCGGATACCTTGCTAAGTCAGGCGGGCGTTATGTTTCTCCGTGCCTTACCTTCACGCACAGAATTTATCTTCCTGACCAGATGAGCGTTGCTTTGCGGACCCCCTACCTTGCTTCCTTAACTTTATTTTGCACCTGCGGCCCCGCCCTGAACGGTCGCTGCCACGGGCTGCGGTACCGTAGGCACCTGCTCTTGATGTTCCTTTTACTTAATCTGCCCCTCCTGCTGGTGGGCCAGGAGACGCGGGGACTGTACGAACTGGATCGCATCGTCGAGATAGAGTTGACCATGCACGACGAGAACTGGAAGAAAAAACTCAACGCCTGGAAAAAGCAGTTTCACGACGGCCGGGTAACGGCAACGTTGAAAGTGGACGGGGTGACCTACGACAGTGTGGGCGTACGGCTGAAAGGAAACAGTTCTTACTTCGCGCCGGCACGAGAGGATAAGAAAAAGCTGCCCTTTAACATTAAAGTCAGCTACACCGACAAAAAGCAGAAGGTAGATGATAAATACCAGACCCTGAAGCTGAGTAATCTTTTCCGCGACCCGAGTTTTTTGCGGGAAGCACTGTGTTACCAGATTGCCCGGGACTATGTTTCTGCGCCGGAATGCAACTTTGCCCGGTTGACGGTTGATGGCGATTACTTTGGCCTGTATAACCTCACGGAATCCGTGGACGAAAACTTCTGGGAAGAAGAGTTCGGGGCGGAAGAAGGTGTGATGTTTAAATGTGACCCCGAAAGTAAAGACCCGCCGCCGGCCAGTTGCCCACCGGGCACCGGGGCCAACCTGGCGTACCTGGGGGTGGATTCTGTCTGCTACAACAGTCGCTACGAACTGAAAAAATCAGACTACGGCTGGGAAGAACTGATCGACCTTACGCTGGCCATTGAGGACGACAAACAGGAGCTCAATACCCTGCTGAACGTAGACGAGACCCTCTGGATGCTGGCTTTCGATAACGCCCTGAGCAATCTGGACAGTTACCTGGGGGCTTTCTGCCATAATTATTACCTCTTCAAGGATCCCTCCGGTATCTGGCATCCGATTATCTGGGACCTGAACCTCAGTCTCGGCGGCTTCCGGCTGGTCGATAAAAAGACCATCCTGACCGACAAGCAGCTTGTAGGGTTAAGCCCCTTCCTGCATTTTTCCGACCGCAACCGGGAGCGGCCGCTGATCCTCCGCCTCTTCGACCGACCGCTGTACCGGAAAATGTACGTCGCTCACCTGCGGACGATCTACGAAGAGCAATTCGCCTCCGGAAAGTACCGGGAGCGGGCTGATCGTATCCGGGACATCATCACCCCCCACGTTATTCAGGAGCCCAACCCCCTGTACCCCACGGAAACCTACACGCTGAACTACCACGGAACGGTAGATGTAGGTGGTGAGGTGATTGGCGTCGCGGAATTTTTTGAGCAACGCGGCGCCTATCTGCGCGACCATCCGCTGTACCAGCAACCCGTTCCGGAAATAGCCGACCACACCGCAGTTCCCGACGGCGATAGCGTGATCGTCTCCGTCACCCTGGCGGAAGGAGAGTCCGGATATCCCGTGTGGGTGGCCCACCGTAAACAGGGAGGCGGGACTTTTCAGTACACCAGCCTGAAGGCCGAAGCGGACGGAAATTACACGGCCGCCCTGCCGGATACAGCCATCGATGAGTATTTTCTGGTCGCCGAGGGGCGCATCTCGGCCACCGTGCTGCCGGCCCGGTCGGCCCGGGAGTGGTTTACGGTTAAAGCGCGCTAAACCGTCCGGAGGGGCATGGCCCCTTCCCGCAGATAAGCACCGCAACCCTTCCCGAAATGAGGACAACTGGCTCGTCCGCCGCAAGGCCCGGAACGGCCCAAGGCCACGGCGAAACTTTTACGGCAGACCGCCCGTAGCCAGCGGAGTACAGCCCTGCCAACTCCACTTCCTGGC
Source organism: Bacteroidia bacterium (assembly GCA_030431945.1). Taxonomy (GTDB): domain Bacteria; phylum Bacteroidota; class Bacteroidia; order Chitinophagales; family Saprospiraceae; genus Neolewinella. Next base: position 4,952 of record JAUIIF010000154.1, read on the forward strand.
GGTGATCCTTACGAACGGCTCCTCCCAACGCCGGTAGCCGGTGCTGCCGGCATAAGCCTGCCCGCTCGGCGCTTTGTCGCTCGGCGCACAAAAAAAAGCCCTCCGACCGGGTGGTCAGAGGGCAAATAATGTGGTATGTCAGAAAGCTTTATTGTTCGGCTGCACTCCATCATTTGCTGATGGGAAGAGCCCTGATTTTTTAAGGAATAGAGGTGTTTTGAAGGGGTTTTTCCGGGTGTTTGACTGCCGGATGTCCCGAAAGTAGTCCTTTCAGACGATGCGTGCAAAGGATTAGTGACTTATTTTTTCTTCCGCAACCCCATAGTCGTGGGGTGGAGCGGGGGCATATGCCCGCAAACGAGGCGATTTGCTGGAGTTCGCGGGGCGGGGTGGTATCTTGCTCCCAAATAATCAACCATTATGCGGAACTGTATCTCCCTGCTGTTTTTACTCCTTCTCTGCACCGGCGTCCGCGCCCAGCAAGCCTTGCTCCAGTCGGGGCCGATGCTGGGATACTGCGAGCAGCGGGAAGTACTGATTTGGGTCCAGACGACGGCCCCGGCCTCGGTCCTGGTCGAATATACCGACGCTGAGGGGCGGGCGTTGGTTACCAACACCGTGCAGACGGAAAAAGCGACGGCATTTACGGCAAAACTGCTCGCGGACCAGGTGCAACCCGGTCAGCACTATACCTATCAGGTACTGATCAACGGCCAGCCGGTAGCGCTGTCGTACCCCACGGAATTCACGGCACAACCCATCTGGCGCTGGCGGGCGGATCCCCCGGCCTTTACGGTGGCGCTGGGCAGCTGTACTTACGTGAACGAACCGGTTTATGACCGGCCGGGCGCCGGGTACGGAAGCGAATACGAAATTTTTCAGTCGATCGATCAGAAAAACCCTGACCTGATGATTGCCCTGGGGGATAATATGTACCTGCGGGAGCCGGACTGGTACACCCGAACCGGCTATCAGCACCGGTACACCCATACCCGCAGCCTCCCCGAAATGCAACCCCTGCTGGCCCGTACCCACCACTACGCTACCTGGGACGACCACGACTACGGCCCCAACAACTCCGATCGTACCTGGGTGCATAAGAGCCTGGCCAAGGAAACGTTTGACCTTTTCTGGGGCAACCTGACCAGTGGGTTGCCGGAGAGTGCTGCTGCCACCGGATCAGCGGGCATCACCTCTACCTTTCGCTACCTCGATACCGACTTCTTCCTGCTCGATAACCGCTCTTTTCGTACCCCTAACGATCAGCGGCGAGCGGACAATAAAACGGTGCTGGGGAAGCCCCAGCTGGAATGGCTGATCGAAAGCTTGATTTTCAGTGACTCCCCGTGGAAAATGGTGGCCATCGGCGGGCAGGTACTGAACACCGCCAGGCGCGGGGAAACTTACCTTAACCTGGCCCCCGCAGAGCAGGAGTACCTGCTGCGGCGGATCACCGAAGAGCAAATTTCGGGGGTGGTCTTTCTGACCGGAGACCGCCACCATACGGAACTCAGTGAACGCAAGCTGGCCAACGGTAAGATGATTTACGACCTCACCATTTCGAGCCTTACGGCCGGAACGGGCACCTCCAGGGATGAGGTGAATGCCTTCAGAGTACCGGGTACGCTGGCGGTACAGCATAATTTCGGCCTGCTGACCTTCTCCGGCCCGCTCAAGGAGCGAACCCTGAAAGTGGAAGTATTCGCTACGGACGGAAAATTGCTGTGGGAGCGGACCCTGAACCGCTAGCCTTATTTACGTACCGCAATAACGAACATCGCCTTCGGTACCTGACGTACCGAAGGCGATGGACTGGCCGGTTTACACCACCTGGTCCGGGCTGAAAACCATGGCCTGTGGGTAAAGTGTTTAGTCTTTGAAAACCTCTACGTCCCGGTTCTTGACCACCAGATCCGTAAATTTCCCCTTGAAGCGGGTAGCCTTTACGATGTGGTTGTCGATCCAATGGTAATTGCCGCCGCGGGGTTTGCCCATCAGCATGGCGTGCCATTTGAAGTTGTGCTTCTTGAGCCAGTACTCGGTAATTTCCCGGTGTTCTTCGGTCCGGGAGGTAAAGAAGGTAATGATGTGCCCTTCTTCGTACCATTTGTTGACGATACGAAGCGCATCCGGGTAAGGCAGGCAGGTACCCATTCGTTCGGGCTCTTCGTTCGGGATGTCATCACAGATGGTGCCATCAATGTCAATGAGGAAGTTTTTGACACCGTTTGGTAAGATGGGGCTGATGAGTTCACCCTTCTCGTTGAACGTGGTTTCGAGGGTAGTATCCATTTTTTGTTAGTTTGGGGTAGCGCCGAAAGGGCTGCTTCGTTTCTAATTTACGCAAAGGTAAGGCTTAGTCAGGTTTTCCACTGCGGCTTAACGTATACTTAAAGCAGTGATTTTCTGACGGTTTACAAAAGCTAAGCCTTGATTAGCGAAGAAACAGGGGCCGATTTGGTGCTTTTAGGCGCGGCCGCAGGTGCAAAGAGGGGTAAGCGGCCGGCGCCTCCTGCCGGACAGTTGGCGCCGGCGGCGAAATACAATCGGTAGCGCCTCCCGCACCCCTCAACTGTAATATTTGCCCAGTACTTTTTCCCACAGCCGGCCGGGCAGCCAGCGGCTGACTTTGACACTGGCCCGCTGGACGAACGCTCCGATAACGTAGAAAGGCTTCAGTTCTTCTTTCTCCATAATCCGATACATCGTTTCGGCCACGTAAAGGGCGGTCATGCCGTGGTCAACGTTGTCGGCCATACCGTCGTCCGCTTTTTTGTAGCGGGCCTGGTAGATGGGGGCCAGGTCGAAAACCGGCTGCCGGTACTGCGTGGCAATGGAATTGGTGGCGATGTCACCCGGAGCAATGTAAGCCACCTGCAGGTCGGTCCCCTGTACTTCCATCCGCAGACTGTCCGTCATGGCTTTCAGGGCCGCTTTGCTGGCGCAGTAGGCGGAGCGGAACGGGATACCCATGAATCCGGCAATACTACCCACCAGTAAGAGGCGACCACGCTCGCTCTTCCGGAGGTGCGGCAACGTTGCCTGGCAGATGTTCCAGCTGCCCCAGAAATTAGTGTCGATAATTTTTTTGGCCTGCTCCGTTGGCATCTGTTCCACCGGCCCCGCCCCCCCGATGCCGGCACAGTGCATGACGACGTCCAGGCGACCCGTTTCCGTAATTATCCGTGCAACGGCAGCTTCCAGGGCCGCGGAGTCGGCGACATCCGCCGGTAGTGCTACCACCCCGGGCAGGTCCACCTCCCGCCGGCTCATTCCGTAAACTTTATAGCCACGCTGGGCCAGGAGTGGAGCCAGGGCCTCCCCGACGCCGGAGGAGGCTCCCGTAACTAGTGCGACGGGCTGCATATGTTTTTTGGTTTAGTACGGCAATTATAGCGCCCCCAACGGGGAGCTGGGCAAAGGTAGTCATACCCGAGAGGAAGTGATTTAACGGTACAGCCCTGCGGGAGGATTAAGGTCTGGCTACTTTGGTTGCTGGCTAGAAAAAAAGCCGGCAAGGCCTTAAGCCCGGCAAGTATCTTTAGCGACGCCTCAGGGCAAAAAGACGACTGGCAAGTACCAAACCTCTTTAGACTTGGGTATAAGTAACGGAAGGTAGTGCTCCGGTCAATTATTGGTTTGGTACTGCTGTTTGTCTTTGCGCTCGAATCGTTCGTCTTTTTTATCTTTGGTATGGGCTGGAGGCTTTGCTTTAGGGTAAAATCAAAAGTATAGTCTCCCGTCTGCTTTACCGCCCACTCATCCGGCTCAGTGCAAGGGTTTCGTACCACCACGCACAGAGCAAACTACTAAGGAATACGTCCGGTCGGTGCACAGGGAGGTAGCTGGATGAAGACTGATCCCTATTTTAATTTCACTTCAAATCAAATGAAAAATGGGTCGACTGATATTATCTTTTTTGGTGCTGCTGTTGAAT
>JAUIIF010000155.1 GCA_030431945.1 Bacteroidia bacterium
TTTACCTACTGGATGCAGTACCCCTTCTTCACCGGCCTCCGGACGACGGACCTGGTCGCCTTACTCCTGGGGTATTCTGTACAGATTTTTGCCGACTTTGCCGGTTACTCCCTGATCGCCATCGGCGTCGCCCGGCTCTTCGGTTACCAGCTGCCGGAGAATTTTAACTTTCCCTACATCTCCCGGACTTTTTCGGAGTTTTGGCGACGCTGGCACATCTCTTTGTCTACCTTCCTGAAGGAATACCTGTACATCTCACTGGGGGGTAACCGCCGGGGGAAAGTCCGTACCTACTTCAATTTGCTGCTGACCATGGTGCTGGGGGGGCTGTGGCACGGTGCCGCCTGGAGCTACGCCGTCTGGGGTGCCTTTCACGGAGTAGCCCTTGCCCTGGAACGGTTGGCGGCCGACGTGGGCTTTCGCCCGCTGCGCTGGCCCTGGGCCCGGCGGCTGTGGGTGTTCGGCCTGGTTACCTTCGGGTGGTTATTATTCCGGTTGCCGGAATTCAGCCACGCATTGTTGTACGTCGAAAAAATAGTCACGAACAAAAAGGTGGGTGATCTGGAGCGCCCGTTGCTGGTTATCCTGTACTGTTTGCCGGTGGTGTTTTACCACCTGGGGCATTTGTACCTCAACCGGGAATCAGCCAGCTACCGGCATGTCATTCGCCCGTTCGCTTACGGGACAATGCTTTTCCTGATCCTGACGAATGCCGGCTCGGCGGGGGATTTTATCTACTTTCAGTTTTAGCGGCATGATCAAAAACGCACTAAGTATTTCCGCCTTGTTGCTGGCCGTCTGGTCGCTGGCGGTTACGTGGTTGCCGGCGGGCCTGGACACGGGACAAACGATGCGTGGGGACAACCTGATCCGGGCAGAAGATTTTCTTTATACCACGGAGATGCAACCGAATGACGTAGCCCTGGTCGGGTCCTCGCTGTCCGAAAAGCTTACCGTTGGCCCCCTCCCCGGGCGCAAGGTGCATAATCTCGGCTTCGGAGGGCAGCGGGCGCTGGATGGGTTGGACCTGCTCCTGGCCGGCCCCCAACTCCCCGCAGTAGTACTGGTGGAAACGAATATCCTGCAGCCCGGGGGCAACAGCGACCTGGAAACCAGTTTATTTAACCCCGTTGGTTTTTGGATTCGTCGCTATGTGCCCGCTCTGCGGCACCGCTACCAACCGGTCGGCGTCGTGAAAGGGTTGATTACCGGTAAGGAGCCAGCGCAAGCTGCCCGGGGGCAGGATCGCCCCCTGAACGAACAGAGCCTGGCTCTGAAGGTGGAGGCGTACGCCACTGCCCCTGCCGCTGCCACCCTGGCGGAAGAGCTGGAGGCACTTCAGCAACGAATCAACCGGCTGGAGCGCAGTGGGGTACGGGTTGTTTTCTACGAGACGCCGGTTCATCCCGCTCTGTGTAGCGCACCGAAAGCGGAGGCCCTGCGGGTGGGGTACCGGAAAGTGTTTTTGCCGGACAAATTCACCTACCTGGAACAGCCGGATTGCGCCGCTTTCCGGACGACGGATGGCCACCACTTAGGGGAGCAGTCCAACGAAGCATATTCCCAATGGCTGACGGCAGCAGTAGCAACTTTGCTGAAAGAGTAACCGCAGAAAAGGACTTGCCGCTCTACCTTTGAGCTATTCACTTATTTCTCCCCTTCACCGTATGCCGTACTCGCACGTTTTTGCCACCCACGCCCTGCTGCAGGAGCATTTGGTCGATGCCATTATCCGGGACGCGCAAATACTGCCGGAAAACGTGCTGGTGATCCGGATGCGTCAGTCGTTCCGGGCCGGGGAAGCACGACCCTACCGGGTGATAGACGGTGACCAGTTCAATACGACGAACGGGAGGAACCTCCCCGGTCACCGATTGGCCAACCGCCGGCGTTGCCGTGCTTTCGAGCAGCAGGTTTTGGCGGCCCTTACTCCCGGATTTATGGTGTACTCGCCGATGTACACTTTTTGGTACCTGAACGTTCTGGCGGCAAAAGCCAGTGCCTACCACGTACTGGAAGATGGTTTTGCCAGCTATTTGCCGCGCGAAGAAATTCTTAAGTACATCAACCTGACCCGGCCTTTTACCGGCCGGAGGAAGTGGCAGCGCCAGCTGGTGACCGAGCCGCTGCAACGCACCCTGGCCCCGGCGGGCCAGGCCCTGCTGGAGGAGGCCGGCAGGTTTTACGTGACCTCCAGGCTGGGGTTTCCCTGGTTGCCCGACCGCCGGAGGGTGGTGGTGTCAGGTACCTTCCCGCCCTACGCCCCCGGGGAGTACGCTGCTGCCGTGGTGTGGGGCCCCGGTTGTCTGGTGGAGGCCGGCTACGTTACGGTGCCCGTGTACCAGTCTTTAATCAGAGGTGTAATGGACAAGTTGCTGGCGGCCGGGGTTACCCGCCTGTACTTTAAGTGGCACCCTACCCAGGTCGCCCATCCGGCCAACCTGCAGGCCTACCGGGCGGTGCTGACGGAGTACCAGGATCGGTTGCAACTGGTGGAGCTGGCCCAATCCGTCAGTATCGAATCGCTGGCGGCCGGAAATGAAATCACCCTGATCACCGGCTTCAGCACCCTTTCTTTTCACGTCGCAGCAGCGGGAGGAGAAGTACGCACCTACCTGGCGGATATTCTCCGGGTTGCTCCGGCAGTCGGCCAGCGGCTCGGCGCTGCCGGGCGTGCTATCTTTGACCGCATCAGTAAGCCACTTTAGCGCGCCATGTCCACGCTTTTCATCACGCAACGGTTTCCTCCGCACCGCGGGCCTGCGGCCCGCCGGCTCGGCTACTGGGCGCAGCGCCTGGCGGAGAGCGACCGGGTGCTGGTCATCAGTACGGGCCCGGAAGGTACCACGCACCCGGCCGTGGAGCAGTTGATTACCATCCCCTGTCACGACCTCCGCTCCCTGGCGGGGCAACGGGGGAAGACCCTGCCTCCGGGCACCAAGCGGCGGCCGCTGATCCGTTGGCTACTCCGCCTGCGGCAGGCGTTTCCTTTCGTTTTGCTGACCGACGATGGCGGCATCGCTTACCGGCGGCAGGCCTTACGGGAAGCCTCCCGCCTGGTGCGGGAGGAGGACGTAACGACCGTCTTTTCGAGTTTCAGGCCCTGGTCAGATCACCTCGTTGCCCGGCGCTTGCAGCGCCGGTTTCCGGCGCTGCGCTGGATCGCGGATTTCCGGGACTTACCGGTGGACCCCGTGCGCCGGGACAGCTGGTGGCCCGCCCTGCAACGCTGGTGGGGCAAATGGGTGATCCGCCGGGCGGCTGAAGTCTGGGTCGTCTCCGCCGGCCAACAGGCGCAGTTTGCCGACTGGCACCCCCGGGTACTGGTTCGCCGCAACGCCCTGTTGCAACTACCGCCGGCTTCGACCGCGCCGGTTACGGAGCGGTTTACCATCGTGTACACGGGCAGTTTATACGCCGGGTTGCAGACCATCGCACCGGTGGTGCAGGCTTTGCAGGAGTTGCTGGCCGTTGGCCAGCTGACGGCAGACAAGGTATGCTTGTGCTACCGGGGAAAAGACGCAGCATTGTTCCGGGAATGGACGGCAGCCTTACCCCCCGCACTCCTCGACATCAAACCTTCCATCGCACCGGCGGCCGCGCAAAAAATGCAACGGGAAGCTCAGGTGTTGCTGTTGCTGAATTGGTCCGCACCGGGTTATTACGGCGTCCTGACCGCCAAGTTGTGGGATTATCTGGCCACCGGCCGCCCCATCCTGGCCCTGGTGAACGGACCTGGGGACCAGGAGTTGGAGGCCTTGCTGGAAGGCGCGAACGCCGGTGCCGTGTTCCGGACGGAAGCGCCGGGCGAGGTTAAAGCCTGGCTCGGCTCCGCCTACGCTACCTGGGCGGCCACGGGCCGCCTGCCCTGGTCCGTTAACCCCGCTGCCCTGCAATCCTTTACGGCACCTGCTTAACCTTTTATCCTTTTCTTATCGCACCCCCTACCATTGCCATTGTTGCTAATTCTACCTGGAACCTGCATAATTTTCGCCGGGGACTGATCGCTGCTTTTCAGCAAGCCGGCTGGCGGGTATTGTTGTTAGCCCCCGACGGACCTGAGCGTCCGGCGCTGGAAGCTACGGGCGCCACCTTCCTGCCCTTGCAACATCTGCGGCGCAAGGGGCTTAACCCCCTGCGGGATCTGGCGCTGGCGCTGGAGCTGTTCCGGCGCTACCGGCAGCAAGGGGTAAAGCTGGCCCTGCATTTTACCATCAAGCCCGTGATTTACGGCTCCTTTGCGGCCCACCGGGCCGGGGTCCGGAATGTCAGTACCCTTACCGGGCTGGGGTACACCTTTCTGGCGGGAAAGCGTACGAACCGGATTGTTCGCCTGCTGTACCGGCTGGCCCTGCGCCACGCAGAGACTGTTCTTTTTCACAACCCTGATGACCGGGCACTTTTTATCCGGGATGGGCTAGCGGCAGCCAATCGCTGCGCGGTGGTGCCCGGCTCCGGGATACGACTGGCGGATTTCCCGCTGACGACTTACGACGAGGCCGTTACCGGGCAATTCCTCTTCGTCGGTCGCCTGCTAACCGACAAAGGCATCAGGGAATACGTTGGCGCAGCGCGCCAGGCACGGGCGTCAAACCCGGAACTTCAGTTTCACGTACTGGGTCCGCTGGATGCCGGCAATCCTGCCGGCATCACGGCCCGGGAACTGGCCGCCTGGACGGAAGAGGGGACCATCATTTACGCAGGGGAGACGGACGACGTGCGGCCGTACCTGCGGCGGGCCTCCGTCGTCGTTTTACCCTCCTACCGGGAGGGGTGCCCGCGGGTGCTGTTGGAGGCCGCCGCCAGCGGCCGGGCCCTGATCGGGACGGACGTTGCGGGCGTCCGCGAAGTAGTGCAGCCGGAACAGAACGGCTGGCTGGTGCCCCCTAAATCGGCAAGCCAGCTGGCGAAGGCGTGTTTGCGGGCAGCAGCGGCGCAAGACCGGCTGGAGGAAATGGGCGCTGCCGGCCATGCCCTGGTGGCCGCGAGGTTTTCGGAGGCTGCAGTAATCGCCGTTTATTTGCAGGCAGCAAAGCCGCGCGCGGCTGGTAACGGGAGGAAAGAAGAATAGGGTGGGGTGGGGGCACCTGAATAAACAAGGCTGAAGAATATCTTCCATAACCTGCCGGGGACGACCAGGCACAAATTGCGGCTTTTTTTAGCGGACCTTGCCAAAAATAAATCGCCAAACGTATATTGCCGGTGTTTAAATGGAATTATCGGTGGACTGAAACTTTTGAACTTTTCCTGTCATACTGGCTGGCCGGATTGCGGCAGCCGGCTATCCCAGGGCCAAGAAAATAAATTGTTCTCCGCTGAAAAAAAATGGGAAACCATCTCCGATAAACTAGTGTTGAATTTACCACCTTAACAGACTACTATCTCCCGCATACTAGCTATTGACTACGGAACCAAAAAGTGTGGTATAGCTGCCAGTGATCCGCTGCGAATTATTGCGACGGGGCTCACGACGGTGCCCACCTGGCAAATCTTTGACTGGTTGGCCAAGTACCTCGCGGAAGAGTCCGTAGGGGATCTGGTGATCGGTGAAAGCCTGCACAAGGATGGCACCCCGAATAAAATCAATGCGCACGTAGTCGGCTTTGAGCGTAAGTTCGCAAAAATCTACCATGACATCAAACTTCACCGCCAGGATGAGTATTATACTTCCAAGCGGGCAATGCAGGCAATGATTGAATCCGGCGTGCCCAAAATGAAAAGACGTGAAAAGGAGCGAGTTGACCGGATTGCGGCAACCATTATTTTACAAGACTTTATGGAAGCGCAATCTTAATTCAGCGGAGGCCCTGATTCATAAAGAGAAAAATCTATTTTTGCCGCAGCGCCTTTCCCTTATTAAACTTTAAATCTCATGGTGTTACCCATTTATGCCTACGGCCAGCCTGTTTTAAAAAAAGTTGCCAAGGAAATAGGTCCGGATTACGAAGGGTTGGCAGACCTTATTGCGAACATGTGGGAAACCATGGAGCATGCAAATGGTGTTGGTCTGGCTGCTCCGCAGATTGGTCGGGACATTCGGCTTTTTATCGTAGACAGCAGCCCGATGCTGGACGACCACGAAAAGCATCTGGGGATCAAGAAGGTGTTTATCAATGCCGAAATTCTGGAAGAAACCGGTAAAGATTGCTCCTACTCCGAAGGGTGTCTGAGTATTCCTGACGTCTCCGGCGACGTAGAGCGCCCGGAAACCGTTACCATCCGCTGGCAGGATGAAAACTTCGAGACGTTTACGGAGACATTTTCGGGTATGAACGCCCGCGTGATCCAACACGAGTACGATCATATCGAAGGAATTCTTTTCATCGAAATGCTCAAACCCCTGAAACGGAAAATGATCCAGCGGAAGCTCACGAAAATTAAAAAAGGAGAGATCAGTCCGAGCTACCGGATGAAGTTTGTGCGCTAGCGGTCTCTTAAACGTGAAGTTGGGGGGCAACCCACGACCTCTTTTGCGCTTGACTGGGTTACACCAACCCTCTCGCTGTTGGTACGACACGCAGGTGTACGGGCCTTGTCAGTCCTCCAAAACCACGATGCCCCGAAGTTAAACCTTGAGAAGCCACTATGCCTTCCCGTGGGTTCGCCCCGCCGGTCTTGTTCAGTAAAGTGGCTCCCCGTTCGCATCCGTCGTCAGGACTTCGGTGAAGAAGTCAAAAAACGGCCGTAGCGTAAGCATGGCTTCGTGGCTCAGGTCGATAAAAGCAGCGGAGGTAACCTCTTTATCCGTAAAGGTCCGGAAAGCATAAAATTGCTTGTAGCGCAACAAGTCAATATTAGGGTGGTCCTTAGGGTATCCTTGCGGGGCTGTTTTCAGCTGGTCTCCCTGCAGTTCCCCGAAAACCCGGACGAAGTCCGGAGCCGCCAGGATGTCCCGAAACTCAGTGGCGTCTACGGCGAGTTCCTGCCGCACGCGTTTCAGGTCTGCGCTTTCCATTCCGTAAAATCCTCCGCCGACGACCGTGCCACCGACAAAATCACCGGGGTTATTGGCCGGGGTAAGGTGAAAATAGTAGCCTCCCCGCCGCAGCTTCCCGTCCCGGGTAAAGCTGCCGGCAAAGTTCGTTTTGTAAGGCGCCTTGTTTTTACTGAAACGAACGTCCCGATAAATCCGGTAGAGCGCTTTTTTACCATTTTCCGTTTCCAGTACGTCGGTTGCCGAAAGGCGGTTCAGTAACTCCTGGGCAAATTCCGCTACGTTTTCCCGGGCGGCTTCGTAGGTTTTTTTGTTTTCCTGAAACCACTCGCGGTCGTTGTTTTTCGCTAAGTTTTTCAGAAAGGTCAGGGTGGATTTTTTGATTTGCGCCATCTTTTGGTCTCTTGTTTGGTTAGCCCTGGAGAAGTTTAGTTACGGAAAAGCACAAGATAGTACCTTTGCCGGGCGTGTGGCCAACTACCCAACAAAAGGTGTGTATCACGAAATACACCGCCATTGCTGAAATTGGGCCTTTGCTAAGGGGAGGAGGTCCGCCTTTCGCCGTGCCTCCTGGTATCAGTTGTACAATTTGTCCTTCAGACCAACGAAACAAGCCCCGAACAGTTTTTAGGTACGTTCCTACCAACAGATTAAAGTACCACCAGACCAAATTCCCCCAATGACTTCCTTCCGGCGCCTTCTCGGCTACATGGCCAATTATCGTGGCCTCGTCTTTCTGGCGATCGTTTGTAACATCCTGACGGCAGTGTTTACGGTGTTGGCAGTCCCCCTTTTTCAGCCCTTTCTCAATTTACTGTTCGAGCAGGTGGCGCCCGTGACGGAACCCGTGGCGGCAATTGATTCCCTCGACGACTTTAAGCACCAGATGAATTACCTGCTGGGGCAGTGGATTGCGGAAAGGGGCAAGGAGACGGCGTTGGCCTACGTCTGTGGCTTCATCCTGGTGACGTTCCTGCTGAAAAACCTCTTTCGCTACCTGGCCCTCTTCTTCATGTCGCCGGTCCGCAACGGTATTATCCGGGATTTGCGCAACGAACTGTACGCCCACATGCTGGGGCTGCCCATGGCTTACTTTACGGAAGAACGCAAAGGCAACCTGCTCAGCCGCATTACCTCGGATGTGCAGGAGGTGGAGGCGAGTATCCTCAACGTCCTGGAAGCCATTTTCCGCGAGCCATTCATCATCATCGGTGCCCTTACTTACATGGTGCTGGCCAGTCCGGGCCTGACGGTGTTTGTTTTCGGACTGATGATCTTTACCGGGGTAGTCATCGGGGGGCTGGGCAAACGGCTGAAGCGCAGCAGCACGCTGGTGCAGGAAAAATTGGGAGACATCGTCAGCCGTACCGAGGAAAGTCTGGGGGGGCTGCGCATCATCAAAAGTTTTGGTGCCGAGCGCTTCCAGACGGAACGCTTCGGCGCACTCAACGACAGCTACCGGCACAGCCTGATCCGGCTTATGTGGCGGCGCGACTTATCGAGCCCGCTCACGGAATTTCTCGGCATCGCCACCGTGGCGCTGCTGCTGTGGTACGGCTCCCGGCAGGTATTCAGCGGCGCGATGGACGCCGGGGCTTTCCTCACCTTCATTTTCGCCTTCTACATGGTGATTGACCCGGCCAAGAATTTCAGCAAGGCCTGGTACAACATCCAGAAAGGCCTCGGCGCCCTGGAACGGGTGGAGGAGGTGCTGGATATCCCCAACCCGCTGGTCCAACAAGTCCCGATTACGACAAGCGGGGCAGCAACTGATGCAGGACAGGGGGCGCGGACGCTGGATGCCCTGCAGGTTGGACTAGCCATGGAAAACGTCAGCTTTCGCTACGTGCCGGAGGGGCCGTTGATCCTGGAAAACATCAGTATTGACCTGCCCAAAGGAAAAGTGGTGGCGCTGGCTGGCGCCTCCGGCGGCGGAAAATCGAC
>JAUIIF010000849.1 GCA_030431945.1 Bacteroidia bacterium
GACTTCAATTGCCAGGGCTATTGCAAGAAGCGAGCGTTCGTCGGCCGAGGCGGACACGAAGTGGCCTGACTCGTCCGCCGAAAAGCGGTTTTACGGGCCAATCTCTCGCCGGACGACCGCGCAGCAGTCCGGAACGGAATCAGCTCGTTCCTCGCGCCTCGGCCGACGAGCGATCCTGCGATTGCCTTACTACAATTGCTCCGTTAAAATGGCAATCATTGTTTGGATGCCTTCCCGGTAATTGCCCAGGCGCAGGTTTTCATTGGGGCTGTGCTGGTTATTGTCCCGGTTCACGGTGGGGCCGGTGACGGCCGGTACATTCAGGGTGGTAACGAAGGGAGCAATGGGGATGGAACCGCCACTCATCCGGATCATGATCGGGTCTTCGCCGAAAGCCCGGTGGAGGGCACGTCGCAGCCATTGCCCTACTTCGGAATCAAAATCTGTCCGGAAAGATTGGTAAGAGATGTCGGAGGTAAAAGTGGCCACCTTTTCGTGGGCCATTCTGGTCGCCTTATCCGGAATGGTGTCCGTCACGAAATACCCTTGTTGCTCCACGTGCTCCCGCAGGAGCCGAATCAGGCGCTCGGGGGCTGCTTCCAGGACCAAGCGGACGTCAATTTCCGCCCGGGCCCAGCCCGGGACGATGGTGCGGACCTTCTCATCGATCCAGCCCGACTGCATGCCCCGGATGTTCAGCGAAGGGTACTGAATGGCTTCCTGGTAGTACTGGCCGACCTTATCTACGGCCCCCAACTGCAGGCGGTCGCGGATTTGCTCCTCGTTGTCCGGAACGGCACGTAGTATTTTTTCTACCTCCGGGTTTATCTCTATTCCAGCGTAAAACCCGGGGATCGTCACCCGCCCTTCATCGTCCTTCATGGAGGCGAGCAGTTTCGCCAGCCGCAGGGCCGGGTTGGGGGCGTAATTCCCGAAATGGCCACTGTGCTGCGGAACGATTGGTCCGTAAGTAGTCAGGGTTACCGTGGCAATTCCCCTTGCGCCAAAAGTAAGGGTGGGCTGGTTGGTAATGTGGCGGGGCCCATCAAAAATGATCAGCATATCGGCCGCGAGTAGTTCCCGGTTGTCCTGTACCGCCTGCGGTAGCTGGGGCGAACCCAGCTCTTCTTCAAAGTCCATAATGACCTTGAGGTTAAAATTGGGGGCCAGGTTCCGGGAGTTGAGCGCATCAAGTGCCGCAAGAAACATGGCTACGGGCCCCTTGGCATCGGAGGCGGAACGGGCAAAAATTCGCATCTCATCGTCGTAATCCGTCAGCGAACTCCAGGGCAGGATGCCCCACGTGCCGTCGGCTCCACGCGCTTTGAGCACGGGCTGAAAAGGATGCGGCTGCAACCAGCGGGTACTGTCCACTGGTTGCCCATCCAGCTGAAGGTAGATCAATACCGTTTTTTCAGCTCCGGCTGATTTTCGTTCGGCCAGCAGCAGGGGTACCGTCGGCGTATTGATGCGCGTAGTGGAGAACCCGCGGCTACCGAAAGCGGATTCGCACCAGACGACGTTCTTTTCAATATCCCCGGCGTCCGAAGCCACGTTAGGAAGGCTGAGCAATTCACGTAATAAGGGAAAGGACTGGCGGGTAAAGTCTGCCGCAAGCTCCTCCATCTCCGTGGCCTTGAGCGGCTGGGCGCGGACGCTGG
>JAUIIF010000156.1 GCA_030431945.1 Bacteroidia bacterium
AAGATCTTGCAGGTACATCGCGTTTTCACCGATGGAGGCGAAGCGGGAAAGAATGTTGCGCAGCCCCTGCTGCATGCGCCGGAAGGCGCCGGCCAGGAAGGTAAGCGTACCCACGGAGATGGCGCCGCTCAGGGTCTGGAGAATGATCAGGATGTAAGCGCCGTAGTAGGTGACCGAGCCGATCAGGCTGAAGAAGGCGCCCCAGCCCGCCCGGCGGATGCTGAGGTCCCGGTTAATCCGGTAGTACTTCATCGACAGCTCGTCAAAGCGGTCCGTAATAAACCCGGCCAGGCCAAAAATCTTTACTTCCTTGGCCGTAATGTCGCTGGCGCCGATGTAACGCAGGTAGTCCAACTCCCGCCGCTCGGGGGTCCAGCTGCGGGTAAGGCTGTACTTTTCCTGGTTGAAGTAATTCTCCTGCAAAAAGCTCGGGATGACGGCAATGACCAGCAACAGGATGAGCCAGGGGTTGAAGGCAACCACGCTGGCGCCCAGGACCAGGATGGTGACGATGCTCTGGAATTGGGCGAGTAATTGCGACATCAGTACGCCGCGGCCGGAAGTCTGCCGACGGGCCCGTTCCATTTTGTCGTAAAAATCCGCGTCTTCAAACTGGTACAAGTCGAGGGTGGCGGCGTGGCGCATGATGTCGACACTGGTCCGGTTGGAGATCAGGTCGGTGAGCAGGCCGTCCAGCAGGGTCGTGGCCCGTTGCAGGAGGTCGGAGGCCAGGGCCAGTCCCAGTTCCAGGGCCACCATCTGCCAGAGGAAGGTGGTATCGCCGGTACCGTCGATGATCAGCAACACCTCATCAATGATCAGTTTGCCGACGTAAAGGATTGCGGTGGGTAAAGCCGCCTCCAGCAACCGCAGGAAAATACTTGCTCCCGCCATGCCCGGGCTTGTCGTCCAGATGAGTTTCAGGTAGGGAGGGATGCTCCGCAAGGCCTCCAGCTGGTCTCGCCAGCTTCTCTTTTCCTGCTCCTTGCCGCGCGTACTCTGTCGTTTTGCCATACGCAGGTAAACCGAACGAACCGGCGGCAGGTTTCGTGCCGGGCTTAAGAAAGCAAAGGGCGCGGACGCAGGTGCAAAAAAAATACGCCGTGCCAGCCAGCCGCCCATGCCCGTGCGGGGAAAACTTCAGCCATTGCTTTGCCCCCCTCCTCCCCTGCTCCCTCCGGCCTGGTTTGCACCGGCGGCCGCGCCAAAAAAAATGCCGCGAAAAAGAACATTTCTCCCCGTTTGCCCTTCTATCGGCACATTTTAATTACCTCTCATGAAATACCTGTTT
This sequence comes from Bacteroidia bacterium, assembly GCA_030431945.1. Lineage (GTDB taxonomy): Bacteria > Bacteroidota > Bacteroidia > Chitinophagales > Saprospiraceae > Neolewinella. The sequence goes on from JAUIIF010000156.1 coordinate 1,292, forward strand.
TTTCCTGTGTTGCTGCTGATCAGCGGCGCACTTGCGGCGCAATTGGATGTATTTGCCCCCGTTGCCCTCAAAAACCCCGACCCCACGCTGTTTGAACAACGGCTTACGCCGCCCGGGGCCAGCTTTTATCAGGTAGCCACCCCCGAGGCGCTCGCCGAGGCGCTGGCTGCCGCACCGCAGGAAGAACAGTTTACCGGAGACCGCGAACTGCTCCTTACGCTGCCCGACCCGCAGGGGCAAAAGACAACTTTCCGGATCACGCGGTACCAGATGATCAACCCGGCCCTGCAGGCCGCCTACCCCACTTACGTTACGGCATTTGGCTGGGACGTTGCCGCACCGCACCGGAAAATTTTCCTGGACTGGACGGCGCACGGCTTCGGCGCCAGCATTACCGGAGGCGAAGAAGGCCGCTGGTACGTAGAACCGGTTTACCGGGGGCACACCAGCATTTATCAGAGTTTTTATACCCGCGATTATCCGCGGCAGGACCGCGACGAAAGCTGCGGCTTCGTCCCCGATCCGAACCTGGTGGCCGAGCTGGAAGCCTTTGGCCACAGCAATAAAACGATTGGCGATTGTCAGCTGCGGGAGTACGACCTGGCGCTGGCCTGCACCGGTGAATATTACAACGCCGTAGGCGGCAATGAAGCCGCCGTGGTGACGGAGATGATCCGGGCCATCAACCGGGTAAACGAAGTCTTCCGCAGCGACCTGGCCATTCAGCTGACCATCATCAACCTGCCCACGCCCGGCGACGGTATCCAACTGGTATACAACAACCCCGCTTCAGACCCCTACACCAATGATGACGGGTCGGCCATGCTCGGAGAAAACCAGGCGAACGTAAATGCCGTGATCGGCTCCGCCAATTACGACATCGGCCACGTGTTCAGCACCGGCGGCGGCGGCATCGCCAGTCTGGCCAGCCCCTGCTCTTCCTTCAAGGCGCAGGGGGTTACCGGCCTGCCCAACCCGACCGGAGACCCCTTTTACATCGACTACGTTGCCCACGAGATCGGACACCAATTCGGCGGCAACCACACGTTCAACTCCACGGAGTCTTCCTGTGCTACGCGCAACAACTCCACGGCCTACGAGCCCGGCGGCGGTACGACCATCCAGGCCTACGCCGGCATCTGTGGTTCCACGGCCAACATCCAACTCAGTAGTGACCCTTATTACCATGCCGTCAGCCTCCAGGAAATCAGCACTTACATGGAGCTGGGCGGCGGCAGCGTGTGTGCAGACGTTGCTGCCACGAGCAACACGGCACCGGTCGTAAATGGTGGTGCCGACTACACCATCCCCGCCAACACCCCCTTCGTACTTACCGCTACGGGAAGTGACGGAGACGGGGATGCGCTGACCTACTGCTGGGAACAATTTGACCTGGGGCCCGTCGTTGCCGGAGAACCGACAGGCAATGAGACGAATGGTCCGCTGTTCCGCTCCCGCCCCCCCACGCCCTCCCCGGAACGCTACTTCCCGAACCTCCCTTCCCTGGTTGCCGGCGGGGGGGCTCCCTGGGAAGTCCTGCCCCTGCAAACGCGGAACCTCACCTTCCTCGTCACCCTGCGGGATTTTGGCGCCGCCGGTTACGGCTGTGCGGTACAGGACGACGTGGAGGTCAACGTGGTCAATACCGGACAGCAGTATGCCGTTCTGGCGCCTAACGGCGGGGAGGTTTGGCAGACCGGCAGCAACCAAACCGTTGCGTGGGCGGTGGCCGGTACGGATGCCAACGGCATCAACTGCTCCATGGTCGACATCGTCCTTTCTACGGACGGCGGCCTGACCTTCAACCAGGTGCTCGCCACCGTCCCCAACAACGGGTCCGCCAGCGTGACGGCCCCCGCTACTACGGAGACAAGCGCCCGCATCATGATACGCTGCAGTGACAACATTTTCTTTGACATCAGCGACGGAGATTTCAGCATCGAACAGACCGATTACGACTTCCAGCCCGTCAACGGTACGGCGACCGTTTGTGAAGACGCCACGACGGCTACCTTCAGCTTTACGCTGGAGAGCCTGCAGGGGTATACCGGAACCATTAACTATGCGGCCAGCGGCCTCCCGGCGGGCGCAACGGCTTCCTTTCAGCCCCCCGCCACGACGCTGACGGCCGGGGCTACGGAAACCGTAACCCTGACCGTGAACGGGCTGGGGTCCCTACCGCCGGATTTCTACGCTTTCCAGGTGAGTACCAATGACGGCACCACCACCAAAAGCGAGGACTTTTTCCTGGAAATACTACCTCCCCTGGCTACGCCCGTGTTACTGACGCCGGCGGACAACGGTTTCCTGCCACTGGACGCCGCAGCTTTCGACTGGGAAAGCGTGGACAACGCCACCACGTACCGAATCGATTTCTATACGGATGCCGCCGGAACAATGTCCGTTGGCGGACTCGGCGGGCTCAGCATTAGCGGCGTAAATTTTGGGGACAACTTTGCGGACGACTACGCTAACGGCGATATGCTGTTCTGGAAAGTAACTGCCTTTAACAACAATTGTAACCCGCAGGCAACTTCCGTTTCCGCTATCCAAAAATTCACCTTCGGGACCATGGCCAGCGGCAGCTCCCTGGCCGCCGGCGGCTCGCCCCTGGAAATATGCTCCGGTGAAGCAGCTCCTGGCGGGCTGACCGTCTCCTTTTTCAACGGTGACCTGACGGGACCAGCCACCCTCAGCAGCATTGCTGCACCGCCCGGTGTTGGTGTCGGCATTGCCCCATCAGTACTCAATGACGGAGGAACGGCAGCTATTTCCCTCACCGGCGAAGAAAACCTCGCCCCCGGCACCTACACCATAACGATCCAGGCCAACGACGGGTCAACGACCGAAACCATTGACCTGACCCTGGAAGTGCTGGGGGAGTTCAACGTAATTACTCCCGTCAATGACACGGACTTCCCGATCGGGACCAACATGGCCTGCCCGGGGCCCAACAACTACGTCATCTTCGTAGACTTTCAATTCGACGCCTACACCGGTGCCGCCGTGACGGATTACACCCTTTACGTATCGGAAGTCGGCGGTGGGTTTTTCAACCCCGCAACGGTAGAACCGGGCATCATTAATACTCGTGGCTACTGCACCGAACCTGACCAGGAATACGTCTTCACCATCGAAGCCAATCTTGCCAGTGGGGGAACGGTCGTTTCCTGTACGGGCAACTTTTTTGCCCGCTTGCCCCTTCCCGTCACCTGGCATTCCTTCCAGGCCCGGGCGCGCGGTAAGGCTGCTCAACTCGAGTGGTCGGTAGAACAGGACCTGCTCCACGCCGGATTTACCGTGGAGCGCCAGCAAGCGGGCCGCACCGACTGGCAGTCGCTTGACTACGTCCCCGCTGCAGGGCCAGCAGGACCTGCGGCCTACACCTACCAGGATGAAACCGTGCAGGGTGGGCAAACCTACCTGTACCGGTTGCGGCAGGAAGACCGTGACGGGCAGTTCAGTTACTCCGTAATTCGCAGGGTTACGCTAGCTCCGGAGGGGGCTGCACTTGAGGCCAGGCCTAACCCTGCTGCTGACCAGGTGATCATCAGCGTCGGTCGCGAAGCGCCGGAAAAACTAACTTACCAGCTCTTCAATTCCGTAGGTCAGGTAGTGGCTACCGGAGCCCTGCGTAACGGCCAGGCCCGGATTGCGCTGGGAGAATTACCTCCGGCAATTTATACCATCCGGGTAACAGACGGTAAGGGCTTTCAGCAAATGGTGCGCCTCACTAAACGCTAGGAATTCCGGTTACTGATTTACAGAAAACGACTTGTACTCCACGCCGGTCGGGATGGGCCCACAATGGCCCATCCCGCCTGGTAAACCGGTACGGTTTACGCTGCCCACTAGCCCGGCCCTCCGGCAGCGGCAGGCATGGGAAAAGCGAGGGACCGAAATACTAAATTTATCGCCACCAGCAGGGTTGGTCGCGTTGCTGCCACAGGCAGTAGTCCTATTGAATTAATAATAAGGTGGATACTATCTACTCACCATTTCCCGCAGCATATTCCTGGCGGTCCAGACTCTGCTTTTAGCCGTACCGATTGGCACATCCGTAATGGCCGCAATATCTTTATATTTTAACCCATTATAATGCAATAAAAAGGAACGGCGATAAATTTCCGGGAGTTCTTCAATACGGCCCATGATCTCTTCCGCGCCGAGGCTACTTTCTGCAGGGTTATCTGCGGTGGTTTTATTCATCCAATCATCAGGCATCAGGTTTTCTTCTGCGATTTCCTGGCGACGCTTATTTTTCCGATAACCGGAAATAAAAGTATTACGGATAATGGTCTTGATCCAGGCTTGTAAATTAGTACCTTTCGTGAATCGCTCGTGGTTCTTCAAGACCAGATAAATAGCTTCCTGCAGCAGATCTGCGGCAGATTCTTCGTCGCGTGTCAGGTTAAGGGCAAAGGCGCGGTATTCAGGGTAGAACCTGTGGCTGAGGCGATTGATTTCGTGCGGAGTCATACTTTCATTCGGTTAATGGGCGCAAGGTAGCAGGCGCGGCCGCAGGTGCCGGGGGAAGTTGGATGAACCATCGCATTTCATGGATGAATGACCCAGCAGGGCTAAACAGCTGGCAGCTGGTGACTTAGCCATGACAAAAGCCAGCAAAATGAGTAAGTATTCGGGAAGTGAGGCAGGTTGGCCTTCCCGACTACTTGCGCACGGTGCATCCCCAGCGGGAGCAGCAGGTTTATGCCTGTCGCTGCCTCCGTAAGTTACACGGTTAGTAGTCCTCACCTCCTGGGTTTGCTGCTCTTCAAGAGAGGCAATTCAAGGTCTTTTCCCACACTGCTAGACAAATGCAATTGCTCGTCGGCCGAAGCAGACGCGTAGCGGCCTGATGCCGTTCCGGGCGGCTTCGAGGTCGTCCGCCGAGAGGGAGTATTTGTTTAGCAGTGTAGCCTTTTTTCCTCAAAAAAAGCAATTTATTCGCAAAGGAAAGGTTTATATTTTTTTTGATTACCGGTTGGCCTTAAGGCCGTTGACCGACACTCCGAATCTTTCTGCACATTTGCTTACCGCATATTCTTTTTTTTGCAGCAAATAATAAAATTAAATTATATTATTTTTATTAGACAACGCCCCCTTTACGAATCATTAAAAACATATTTATTCATATTTTTTACAGATACTTTTCAGCTGACCTCATTTGCGCAATTGCAGGTAAAATACGGGGCGTACCGCGCGACCTGATATACACCAATCACTCGTCCTTACCTAAGCCCGCCACCTCCATTATACGCTGATTTATCCTTTCCTGCAGCCTCGAAGCATCCAGGTTTCTCGGGTCTAAGCGGTTGGCCCGGTCGGCATACTGTTTGGCTAATTTCAGACTGTCCATGGCCAGGTAAACATCAGCATAAACGGCCCAGGGTTTGGGCTCCGTGGTGTCAGCCGTCATAGCGGCTAACTGGTCTGCCGTTTGCAGCGCCTCCGGGAAAGCCCCCGTGGCGGCCAGCAGGGAAGCTTTGAAGCCCAGTAAGAAGGGATTGTCTGCGTGGCGCTCCTGCGTCAGGACCGCAAGGGAATCAAGTGCGGCCGCCGGACCAGTAGTTGAATTGATCAGCTCAACGTATTCTGACTTCAGGTAGGGCTCTTCCGGATACTGGCGGACCAACCGGCCGAGTACTGCCTGGCCCTGCGGCAAGACTGCGACCAGCATTTTCCGGGCGGCGACCGGGTCATGTTCCCGCAGGTTGGTGAAGCGGACGAAGTCCGTATACAGCCCCAATAATGCGCGTTCTTCCGCTGGCAATTCAGGAAAACCGCCTTGCAGTTCCTGCTCTATCCGCCGCCGCTCCGTAGTGTCCAGGGTAAGCCGTCCCAGCGTTGCTTTTGCGATCAGAAAACCGGGGTCAAAAGCTACCGCTTTGCGGTAGGAAACTTCCGCCTGGCCGTAACGGCCTTCGTCCATGATCTGGTGCCAGCCTAAGGCGAAATAGTAGCGGGCGGAGTCCGAACTGGTGCTGTAAGGTAGTTTGTCCGGGGCGGGCACGGTGGTGGTTGCCGGGGCGTCGCAGGCCGACAGCCAGGTCATTACCATCAGGAGGAGGAGATATTTCATGGGGAAAAGCTACGCAGTTATATCATGAAACTCAAGGCGGCTTCCACACAACCAATTTTCGCTGCCTTCAGATCCGGTAAGAGGAGAAATCACAACGTGAATTATTCCGGATTGCCCCCTTGATGTAGCACCGGCATAAGTCAGGACAAGGCCAAAATGCGGGATAACTTACGCTTTCTGGTGAAGCCTGCAACCGGATCGCTCACATCGCCAGTCTAACCCGCTTGGCTTGAAGCCCGGTGGCTGTAATTTTTGGGCTACTTCCTCAGCACTACCAACTGTTTTACCTGTAGGGTGTCCTTTCCTTCTCCGACGAGCAGCACCGTGTACAGGCCATTGGGTACGTCAAGCGTCAATCTTGACGTGGTGGAGGGAGCCAATTGCGCCGTGTGGACGAGTTGACCGACTGAATTATATATGCTTATTGTTTTTTTCACGAATGGGTTGTCGACATTCAGCACATTTCCGCTTACCGGATTAGGATAAAATATCGGTCCGTCGGAAACACGGTAATTATTGCTTACTACCCGGATCGGGCTGTAGGCGAAAGTGCCATCCAGGTCAAGCATCTTTAAACGGTAATACGTTACGGGGTGTGTTGGGGCATGGGAATACTGATGGGAAGCACCATCCATATCCACGTAGTCAGCACGATATATTTCGTAATATTCAGCTCCGTTTTCCGAGCACTCAAGAATGAATTCTGCAAAATTTGCTGCATTCTCCCATGACCACTTTACCTGGTTCAGCTTATCTGCCGTTTCCACTTCAAAACTGCTCAGGGTAATGGGGAGTATGACCTCTCCGACCAAGAGATTATCAAAGGTCATTCCCCAGTCGTAGTCGCCGACATATCGTAGTCGAAGACTATATTCATTTCCGGGTAAAACGGCGACCTCTTCCGCGTAATTGGCGTTTTGCATGTCTACGCCCACGTCCAGCAGGATCTCCCCGGTGGATAATGTTTCGTTGTACAAAATAAGCTGAAAAAAATCAGAATTTACGGAAGGGGAGAAATCATTGTATCCATAATCAAATGAAATAGGTACGGTACTTTCAGGAGCGATGAAGTTGCCCAGTACCAGGGTTGCATCCTGCGGACAGGTTTCGCTAAAGCTGATAATTGCCCTTATACCCGAACAGGCATTGCAAAGCGTACTGGATGCATTGGTGGATTCAAACCTCCACGACATTTCAGCATCACACGTACCGTCCGCTAAAATTTGGTAGATGGATGCAGACGGATCCGTTGACACTGCTCCGCTTAACCCCGCGAAATCTTCTTGCAGCAAGACTTGTGCCGGCAGGTAGCTGTTCAACAGCAGCAGCACCAAAAAAGATAATATCAGTCGACCCATTTTTCATTTGATTTGAAGTGAAATTAAAATAGGGATCAGTCTTCATCCAGCTACCTCCCTGTGCACCGACCGGACGTATTCCTTAGTAGT
>JAUIIF010000850.1 GCA_030431945.1 Bacteroidia bacterium
CCGCCAACCAATTTCTTGGGAAAAGCCCGGTCGCTTGCGTCCGGGCTTTTTGCGTTTGGCTGCGGAGCAGGGTTGTTCTTTAAGGGCTATTCTCTCTTCAAACCAAACCAGTAGTCATCGCCCGTCGAGCTCAGTCATAACCAGGGAATAACCATCACGCTCCAGCAGTACGTTGCCTTCGGGAGGTACGTAGCCGGTGGTGGAATGAAAAATTAATTGCATTGGTACTTTTTCCCGATCGTTCAACGACAACCAATGGTAGCGGTAAAGGTAGCTCATCAGGGAATACGCATTTCCTGATGCAGGACCAATACTGTCGCTGGCCAGCCGAAAATTATACCGTGGTTCCTGGTGGTTCTTCAATACGGTGGCGATCTCATCAGCCAGGTCTACCGTGGTGACGTCCCTCCGATCCAGGGTGCCAACCATAGACCCTGCGTACAACAGCGAGACCAGCAGGCCGCTACCGCCCAGCGTCCGCACCGTTCGTCGCCGAATAGTACTCCCTTCCACCCAGGCTACCAGCTTACTGAGCCTTCTGGTCAGGAAAAGACTACCGCCTAAGATAAAGAAGGGCAGGGAGGGGATTTGGTAGTAGGAGGCTTGCTTGATGGTAATGACCAGCGGGAGGATGGCCGCCAGGCCAAGCAGAAGGAATAGGCGGGATTCCTGCAGGTAAGTCCTGCCGATTGGCTCTTTTTCCTTCAAAAGATAAACCAGGCCAACGAGTATCAACGCCGGTAGATTCATTAGCACGAGCAATCCGGCAAAATCAAATCTGCTCGCGGCGATGTTCTCCGTACGCTCTCCGGCAATGGCCGCCAGGATTTGCTGCCGGAAGTAAGTGCTGATGAACTCCTGCGCTTCCGGAGACCACAGGAGCAATAACGTAAAACCGGAAAAAACGATACCTGCGGGCACGATAAGAGCGGACCAGGAGTACTGCCGCTTGATCAAAAGCCGGTAAGCAAAGGGGAGCACGAGGAGAAATAGCCCAATCGGACCTTTACAGAACAAACTGACAAAAACACCGGCTCCTACGACAAATTGTGCCACCAGGGCATTTCGCTGTTGAAACTTTAAGTACAGCCAGGTGGTCAATAGGAGCAGCAGCGTTGTCCCACCTTCCAACATCGTATTCGGAAACCTTAACTGGTTCTCCTGGCCTAGTACCCAAAGCAAAAAGGGGAAGAAAAATAACTTCCGCTGAGTTTTTTCTACTACCGCAGACCAGACCAGGTACATCGTGCCCACAGTGGCCAACAGTATTACCGTGTTGTAGATGTCTTCTACGTACCGGCCGTCGCCGAGGGCACTGAAGAAAAAGGATTGCAGATAGGGGAGAAGCACCGGGTGCTCATAGAAGACAGCGCCTTCACGGTAAACCAACGGCTGCCAGAAAGAGCCGTGGCCCGCAGCAAGATTCCGGGCAATGTTCGTGTACACCATCCCGTCCAGAAACATCCCGTCTCGAAGAATCGGGCCAATAAACAGCGCCAGTAGCATACTGACGGGGATGGCGTAAAGAGAGCGGGTAACTGTTGGCAGACGCAAGCGGCGGTTGGTAATAGGGTATAAGACAAACAAAAAACCCGATCTCAAATGAATGAGACCGGGTTATTGTAACTTTAGGAAGTTAGTGCCGAAGGGGGG
>JAUIIF010000851.1 GCA_030431945.1 Bacteroidia bacterium
GACGAAGCCAGTGGGATTGACGGATTACTGCAAAGCATTTTCGAGCCGATTACGGACATCGTAAATGCAATCATTTTCTTCGAGGTCTCCATTGGAGGCATCTCCATCCCATTTGTTCTGCCCTGGTTGATTGTGGGTGCAATTATTTTCACCTTTTACATGGGTTTCGTCAACATCACCGGCTTCAAACACGCCCTTGATGTCGTACGCGGAAAATATGACGACCCCGATGATGCGGGAGAGGTTTCTCACTTTCAGGCCCTTACGGCGGCCCTTTCGGGTACCGTAGGTGTCGGCAACATTGCCGGCGTTGCCCTGGCCGTCAGTCTTGGGGGCCCCGGGGCTACTTTCTGGATGATCATTGCCGGCCTGCTGGGGATGAGCTCCAAGTTCGTGGAAGTCTCCCTTGGTCTGATGTACCGTAACGTAAATGCCGACGGCAGCGTTTCCGGCGGCCCCATGTATTACCTCAGCAAGGGAATGGGCGAAAAAGGAGGCTTCATCGGCACCCTCGGCAAAATCCTCGCTGCCCTCTTCGCCATTTTCTGTATTGGTGGCTCTTTTGGCGGCGGCAACATGGTCCAGATCAATGCTGCCACCAGTCAGTTGGTCGCCGTAACGGGCGGTACCGAGTCCTTCTTTTACGACAAAGGTTGGATTTTCGGCCTGGTGATGGCCATTGTCATCGGCTTGATCATTATTGGCGGCATCAAGAGTATCGCCCGGGTTACCGAACGCATCGTCCCCTTCATGGTAGGCATTTACGTGCTGGGCGCCATCATCGTACTGGGCTATCACTTTACCGATATTCCTGATGCCTTTGGACAAATCTTCAGCGGCGCATTCAGTCCTGAAGCCCTCTACGGCGGTTTTGTCGGGGTACTGATCCAGGGCTTTAAGCGGGCTGCCTTCAGTAACGAGGCGGGGGTAGGTTCTGCCTCTATTGCCCACTCCGCGGCTAAAACGGACGAGCCCATCAGCGAAGGCATCGTTGCCCTGCTGGAACCCTTCATCGACACCGTGGTCATCTGTACGATGACGGCCCTGGTCATCGTCATTACCGGCTACGGTGCTTCCGTGGGCGGTGGCGCCGAATGGGCCAACGCCGGCCTTATTTCCGGAAGTGAGACCCCCATCGCTCAGATTGATGTTACCAGTAAGGCTTTCGAATCGGTCATCAGCTGGTTCCCGCTCGTCCTGGGTTTTGCCGTTATCCTTTTCGCCCTCTCCACCATGATCAGCTGGTCCTACTACGGACTGAAGTGCTGGACTTACCTGTTTGGAGAAACGAAAACCAACGAAAACATCTACAAGGTGATCTTCTGTATTTTCGTGGTCATCGGTTCGGCCATCTCCGCTCAGGCGGTATTTGATTTTGGCGACGCCATGATTTTTGCCATGTGTTTCCCCAACGTTCTCGGGCTATACTTCCTCATGCCCAACGTCAAGAGGGCCCTTAAGGACTACATGGGACGGGTGAAGAGTGGTGAAATCAAACGCCACGACTAACCGCAGGCTAGCGCCAGTTGGGCGCGGCCGCAGGTGCAAGGAAAACATGAGTCATCCCGAATTTTGGCCTTGCCCGACCTCAGTTTGCGCTAAAACAAGGGTACTGCGCTTGCTAATTACAAATTT
>JAUIIF010000157.1 GCA_030431945.1 Bacteroidia bacterium
AAAGAAACCTGCGCAGACTTTTCCTGACTGCCAAAATTCGCCTTAAGTGTCCACTAAAACCGTCATTCCCGTTAAAAATAAGAAGGTTTACGAGTTGCTGAAACAGCTGGGACGGACCTTCAAAACGGAAGTGTTAACAGATTGTCTGCGGCAAGAAATAGTACTGCCGGAACACCTTGCCACCGCCGGCCGGTTGATTGCCTACGCGCCAGGTTCGGGCCTGGAAGCACTGATTATTCAGGCCAATTTCAACCACCCTACTGAAATTATTTTCAAGCAAGGCTTACCCGTACCTATTTCGCTCTACACGGTAGCTAAGGGCGACCTGATTGTCAGTGACAAGCAGGAGAGTTTTACGGTCAGCCCGCTGCAGGGTACTATTCACGGAGGCTTTTCCGGCGGGGACTACCGGATGTTATTTCCCCAGCAGGAAGACTTTGTCTGCCTCGTGCTTTTTATCCATAAGCAGGAATTCTTTGCTAACCTTAATTGTGAAGACTTAAACATTCCGGCAGAATTGCTGGAGGTCGTTTCCGGCCTGCAGGATTCGGGCGACGAGTTCCTCTTTCAGGAAATTTTTCACCTTCCAGCGGTGACCGCCTTGTTGGCCATCCTGGAGCAGGAGCACACCGGGATGCTCAACTCCACTTTTGCAACGGCTAAAATTCACGAAATCCTCTTCCTGCACTTACGCGAGTACAAGAAATTTGAAGTGGACAACAACAGTCGGTTCTACCGGAAGGAAGAGCAACTGCAAAGCATCAAAGCCGCCGAACGCATTTTACTCAGTCAGCTTCAGGAACCACCCACCATTCCTGAATTAGCCAAAATGGTGGGCATTAATCAGCAAAGCCTCAAACAGGGGTTCCGGCAGGTGTACGGCGAAACGATTAAGCGATACCTGACGAATAAACGACTGGAACAAGCCGGATTGTTATTACAAGCAGGAGAGCTCTCCATCGGAGAAATTGCGCTGAGCATCGGCTACACCAGCCCCAGTTATTTCTCTAAAAAGTTTAAGGCAAAATTTGGCATCCCCCCCAATAAATTCAGACAGCAGCAATATGCGAGTCAGCTGATCAGCACCAAAACGGCTTAGGTTCCTTGCCCCGTTTATTTCACCAGGTAGTCGATCTTCTTGATTTTAAGTTTACGCATCTTGGAGACCAGCGTCCGGTCGTTCAGGTCCAGCAAAACCCCGGCTCCCTGGGGCCCCGTAATTCTTCCCCCGGTCAGTTTAAGGGCGTCAATGATATGCTGCCTTTGCATATCCTCAAAACTGAGAAACTGCTCGGGCCCCTCTACGGTGCTGGCGGAACGCGTATCCAGTGGAATGGCCAGTACTTCTGATCGGTTCAGGACAACTGCCCGTTCAACCAGGTTTTCCAGTTCCCTGATGTTGCCAGGGAAATGGTACCGTTTTAGGGCCGTCAGGTCTGCACTATTTATTTTCTTAATCGTTTTACGTTGTCGCTTCGCAAATTTATTGGCGAAATGCTCTACCAGTACCGGGATGTCCTCCGGCCGGTCCCGCAGCGGGATGTTAACGATCGGAAATACGTTCAGCCGGTAGTAGAGATCAGCGCGAAAGGTTCCTTTCCGCACCATTTCCGCTAAATTGCGGTTGGTGGCCGTCACCAGCCGGACGTCAACGTTGATGGTCTCGGTTCCTCCCAGCCGTTCAAATTCATCTTCCTGGAGTACCCTCAGCAGCTTTGATTGCAATTCCAGCGGCAGCTCCCCTACTTCATCCAAAAACAAAGTGCCCTTATCGGCCATCTCGAAGCGACCTCTTTTCCGCTGAATGGCACCGGTGAAGGCGCCCTTTTCGTGGCCGAAAAGTTCACTTTCGATCAGGTTCTCCGGCAGGGCGGCGCAATTGACCTTCACCAGCGGGCCGTCGGCCCGCTCGCTGAGTTGATGGATGGCCTGCGCCAGCAATTCCTTTCCGGTACCCGTTTCTCCGGTAATCAGTACGGTGGTGTCCACGTCCGCCACTTGCCCCACCTGCTGCAGGACTTTTTGGTAGCGCGGGCTTACCGTAATGATGTTATTGATGTTGTAATTCGTGCTGACTGCTTCACGCAGGGTATAATTTTCTTCCTGCAGGCGATCCGTAAGTTTACTGATTTCAGCATTCGCGGCTTCCAGTTCATCCCTTCTATCGGCCAGGTCCGTAATGTCCCTGCCGGTAAACATATAAAAATGACGATCGCCGTGGTTGACCTGGATGATGCTCAGGTTCAGTTGCAGGTGCTTTCCCGTGGCCGTTTCCAGTTTAATGTCGATCTGGCTGCCGTGATGGATACCGTTGCGGTTAAGGGCCGGGAAGACGGCCGTAAAAAGCTTGCCAATGAGCGCTTTACGTTTTTTGCCCAGCTGGCGGAGCAGGGTTTGATTGAGGTAGTAGACACGCAAATCCTGGTCTAGCCAGAGCTTGCAGTCTGCCGAAGCATCCAGCGCCTCGCGTGAGAGGAGGAGCTGAATATCCCGCTTTTTCTTTTTGGTCTGGTCGCGCAAATAAATGCAGCTGAATTCCTGTCCGCCAAAAGAAAGGTATTCAGTTCTCGACCACACCAGCAAGTGCTGATCGTTCTCCAGGGTGAGGGCGACCTCTCCTTCCAGCGTTTCCCCTTCCCGCAGGCGTTCCCAGGCCTGGGCCCTGCCTTCTGATTCCAGGTGAGGGAAAAGTTCTTTTGCGTCTACCCCTTCCACCGCCGACCGCTGGTAGCCCGTTCTGTTCAGAAAAGTATCATTTACAAATTGAATCACCCCGTCAGACCTCACCCACAGGATAAGGTCGCGGGAATTGTCAATGGTAAATTCCGTCAGCCGGCGCCGTTCCATCAGGCGCTGTTCCTCCGTAACGTCGCGGCAAAACCCACAGGAGTATTCTTCCTCCCCGAAACGGAGATAATTTACCGTCGCATCAATCGAAACGACCTTTCCCTCCTTTGTTTTCAGCTCCCAAATGTCCCGGTGAAATTTGTCCCGTCGCAGTACGTTCCACCACTCCTCCCGTACTTCGTCCGTGAAGCCGTCCGTAAAACGCCCTACATTTATATTCTTGAGTTCCTCCACGGAATACCCCAGAACGTCACTGACTTTTTGGTTCGAATAAGCAACGGTACCATCGGGCCTGGTCCAGAAAATCATTTCCTGCGCCTGGTCAATGCTGAAGGTGGCCAATTCATTGGAAATGTCGTTTCCGCCCCCGGAATCAGCAGCTTCCGCTTGCTCACGGACCATTCCGAAAATCCGGGTTACGTGTAAGTCGTTCCCCGTAGCCTGAGCAAAAAACCGCAGGTGGAGCGTTCCCTGCTTATTTTCAAAATGGATATGCTCACTAAAGGCGCCGGGCGCCGCCAGTAATTTTTTCGTTCCCTGGCGCAGGCGGTTCCAATCTGCCGGGTGCAGCATGGATTTCAGGTATTGCGCCAGCTCAACGGTAACCTCTCCCTCATCAACACCAATCAGTTCACGTAGGTGTGACGACAGATAAAGGCAATCATCAATCCGGTTATACATCCAGAAACCCACTTCCGCCTCCTTACTTAGTAACTCCAAATCATCACGCCCCAGGCCCTCATCCAGTTTACTTTCCAGCGACAGTAAGTACAGTTCTTCCTCGACGGCGACAATCTCGGCTTTTACCGGACGCAGGAAATCCTGATCGGTAATAATGTCCGTCTGGTAAACTAAAGAAGCCGAATCATCCAGCTGCGTCAACCGCTTTTTCCAGATGAATTGAGTTAGCTGGGCATCCAGCCCAGCCCAGTATTGCCCCAGCAAGTTGGCGGTCTCCATTTTAAAAAGCGCCGCCGCGGCATCATTCAATGCAACTACCTTACTGCTCCGGTCGAGCAGTAAATACGGTCCTGACAAATCACCAAAAAGGCGATCAAAGTTAAAAGGTGGTTCAGCTGGATTCACGTAATGTGTTAAAAAAAAGAAGGACCAAATGCCCGGGTAACGGGCACCTAATGAAGTTCAAAAGTAATAGGTTATTCCATTTTTTAAGCTTGAAACAACTATTCCCATTCGAAAATAGGCTGATGCAGCTTTCTGCACCAGTAAAAAAACCTCCCGGCAATAGCCACTAAAAGCAGCTATCACCAAGGAGTCCCATATTTGCCGTTCAGCAAACTTTGCAAAGTTGTCACAACATGAACTGTACCAACTCCTCAAACCGAAATTAAAATAGGACAAACGGAAACAATTTGTGGGCGAAGCCGTCTTTTCAGCCTTTTGGCGGCCAGGGCAGACGACATTACTCCCGGGCGGGCTTGATTCCCGCTACTACCAGCTTTTCTGACAGTCCAGCCCGCACTCTGCCCCCCCTTCACTGCTCCTTTGTCTCGTGCCCGGCATCCGGCGTTCGCGCCTGATAAAAACACAACAGCGGCGCGGACGCAGGTGCCGTGGAAAGTCTCAGGCAAGCCATGCTGAAGACAACTTGATGGCCCCAGCTTCCGTTATTGCCGGAAAAAGCCACCAGATCCTTATCTTTCCAGCATGAAGCAGTTGCTCTTTCTTCTCCTCCTTTTACCGGTGCTGGGTCTCTCGCAATCGCTTCCGAAAGCCGCTCCCCTTCCCTTCCGGACCCAGGCGGCACTGGTACCGGAAGCCAGTTACCCGTCCTACCCGGCCTACCTTACGCTGATGCGATCCCTGGCGGAGCGTTATCCGGATCGGTGCCAACTGGAAGACTGGGGTACTTTACCGTCGGGTCGGAAAATCCTGGCCTTGCGCCTTACGGAAGAGGTAGCTACGACCACCGGCAAGCCACAGGTATTGTGTACTGCGGCCATGCATGGGGACGAAACGGCCGGCTACTGGCTCCTTTTACGGCTGGCAGAATACCTGTTGGCGGAAGAACAAACTGGTCTGTTGCAGGAAATTGAAGTTTACATCAACCCGCTGGCCAACCCCGATGGTGCTTTTCGCCGGAGCAACGAAAGCCTGGCGGGCGCCAGCCGTGGCAATGCCAACGGCATTGACCTGAACCGCAACTACCCGGACCCCGACGATGGCCCGCACCCCGATGGCTTTGATTATCAACCGGAAACGGAAATTTTCATCCAGGCCGCCCGGGACCACAGTTTTGACCTCTCCCTGAACCTCCACGGCGGCGCTGAAGTATTCAATTACCCCTGGGACACTTATCGTGACCGTCATCCGGATACCGAATGGTGGCGACGGATCAGCCGGGATTTTGCCAGCCGGGCGCAAACGGCCAGTGGCCGCGACAGCTACTTCCAGGACCGCCACAACGGGGTCACCAACGGGCACGACTGGTACCCTATTTCCGGTTCCCGCCAGGACTACATGAATTTTTACCACCGCTGCCGGGAAGCTACCCTGGAAGTAAGTAACCGCAAGCAATATCCCGAAAACCAACTGCCTAAGCTCTGGCAGTACGTCCGGCCGGCCTTGTTAGGCTACCTCAGTGAAGCCCGCTACGGGCTGCAGGGCTTCGTTACCGACCGGGAAACCGGCAAACCAGTAGGCGCGCTGGTGCAGGTGCCAGGCCACGATGCCCATAACTCGGACATCTACGCTGATAAGCATTACGGTAATTTCCACCGTTACCTGGCGGAAGGGGATTACCAGGTTCTTTTTACGGCTACGGGCTACGTTCCGCAGTGGCAATCGGTAAAGATTACGGACGGTCATCGCCTCGAGGTGAACGTCCAGTTAGAACCCCTCAACAGTGGTAAACGCGACGTAACCCGGAAGCGAAAATAGGCCGCCGGCAGGCAGAATTTCTCCGCGGACGATCACGCAGCAGCCCGGAACGGAGTCAGCTCGTTCCTTGCGCTTCGGCCGGCGAGCGATCTTGTGATTACCCGGCCAGCCCCTTCCTAACCGAACAAAACCCGGTGGCTAAGCCTTACCTTCGCGCCACCAAACCAAATACAGACATGTCGAACGCCATTTTTAACCTTGCCGTGCCCTACAACGAGCCGGTCATGAGCTACGCACCAGGTAGCCCCGAAAAGAAAGCCCTGTTGGCCGCCATCCACCAGGCAAAGGCAAAAGCCCGGGACCTTCCGGCCTTCATCAATGGAGAGCGGATTCTGGAAGGTGAAAAAGTCAGTGTCCACCCGCCTCACGAACGAAACCACCTGCTGGGGCATTTCTACCGGGGAACGCAGGAGCACGTCCACCAGGCCATTGCCGCAGCCCTTGCGGCCAAAGCATCCTGGGCGGCTACGCCCTGGCAGGAACGGGCGGCCGTTTTCCTGCGGGCAGCTGACCTCCTCGCCGGGCCTTACCGGGCCCGGATGAATGCGGCCACCATGCTGGCACAAAGCAAAAACGCCTACCAGGCAGAAATCGATGCCGTGGCGGAAATGTGTGATTTTTTCCGGTTCAATGCCTATTTCTTACAGGAAATTTACCGGGAGCAACCCCTGATCAGTCCGCCCGCGATCTGGAACAAGCTGGAGTACCGCCCGCTGGAAGGTTTCGTGCTGGCCATTACGCCGTTCAACTTCACCAGTATTGCCGCCAACCTGCCCGCAGCCCCTGCGCTTTGCGGCAACACCGTTGTCTGGAAACCAGCAGAAACACAGATTTACAGCGCCGTAGTCATTATGGAGCTGTTTGCAGAAGCCGGCCTGCCGCCCGGCGTTATTAACCTGATCTATACGGATGGGCCGGAAGTAGGCGACATTGTCTTTAAGCACCGCGACTTCGCCGGTCTCCACTTCACCGGCAGTACCAAGGTTTTCCAGCACCTTTGGCAGGAGATCGGGAAGAACATCAGTAAGTACCGCAGCTACCCCCGGGTAGTCGGGGAAACGGGAGGAAAGGACTTTATCATCGCCCACCCGGACGCTGATGCCGAGCAAATCGCCGTGGCCTGCCTGCGGGGCGCCTTCGAATTTCAGGGGCAAAAATGTTCTGCCGCCAGCCGGGCGTACCTGCCGGCCAGTCTCTGGCCAGCCATTAAAGAGCGCTTGCTCAGCGATCTGGATACCGTCAAAGTCGGCTCCGTGGAAGATTTCGGCAACTTCGTTAACGCCGTGATCGACGAGCGTTCTTTCGACAAGATTGCCGCCTACATTGACGGAGAGAAAAAGAACCCCAACGCCGAGATCATTGCCGGGGGTACGTACGATAAGTCCGAGGGCTACTTTATTGACCCCACCGTCATCGTTACTACCGATCCGCATTCCACCACCATGGAGGAAGAGATTTTCGGTCCCGTGCTTACCGTCTACGTCTACGAAGATGAGGACTGGGAAAAGGCATTGGAGCTGGTGGACACCACCAGCCCCTACGCCCTGACGGGCGCCGTATTTGCCACCGATCGCAACGTCATTGACCAGGCTACCAAAGCCCTCGCGAACGCCGCCGGCAACTTCTACGTCAACGACAAGCCTACCGGCGCGGTCGTGGGGCAACAGCCCTTCGGAGGTGCCCGCGGCAGCGGCACCAATGACAAGGCCGGCTCCGCCCTTAACCTGACGCGCTGGATGTCCCCAAGACTCATCAAGGAGAATTTCAACGCACCCCGCGATTACCGCTACCCTTTCCTCGGGGAGTAAGCAGCACGGTAGTGGGTGGCGAAGGAACGACTTGAAAGCGCTGATTCTCAAAACAACGTTGCGTGTAAGCATGATGTCGTCAGATTCCCACCCACTACCCCACCTCCGTTACCCCCTACCGGCTTCCGCCTATTTATTATTGGTCATTTCAGCCGCCCTGGTTTTTCTGGGCCGTGCCTACCAGTATCTTTGCTGGGATGCGCCCCTGCGGGCTTTCTTCTGGGATCAGGCACTGCTTGAACCCTTCGTCACCCGCTGGTCGGGCCACAGCTGGCAGGCGTACGTCACGGACCTGCAGGTCGTTGAAAACATTACCCGCCTGCAGTTTGCCATTGGCTGGCTGTTTTTACTGGCCGGGCTAGGCGCTCTGTTGCTCTTACGGTGGAACAATAAGTGGCTGCGGGGGCTGCTCCTTGCCGGAACGGTTTTCCTGGGTCTTAATGCCTTACTGGACGCCAAAGAGCACTTTTATCACCTCATCCAGTTACTGGAACACAGCATTCAGGTGGGCGTCCCCCTGCTGCTGATCCTGATCCTGAGGCAGCCGGAGCAAAAAAAATGGTGGCTGCTGGGGGCGAAAGTTGTCGTCGCCCTTACGTTTACGGCGCACGGTATGTACGCGCTGGGGGTGTATCCGGTTCCCGCTAATTTTGTGGACATGACCATCCGGCTGCTCGGCGTTTCGGAGGGTACTGCCCGTACCTTCCTGCTTACCGTAGGCGCACTAGACCTGGTGGCCGCAGTTTTCTTATTCCTGCCCCGCCTGGTCTGGTGGGGGCTCGGGTACTGTATTTTATGGGGAACCCTGACCGCCCTGGCCCGGACGGTGATCGGCATCGGGTTGCTGGAGCCAGTCGCCCTGGTCCACCAACAACTGTATCAAACCGTTTTCCGCCTCCCGCATGGCTTGTTGCCGCTGCTGCTCTGGCCTTTGCTCCGGGCGGAGAATCCGGGCGCGGCCGCAGGTGCAAAGGACGACTCAGGAGCGACGATTTGATAAGCGTCCTGATGGAGACGCCGCCATCGAGGTGCCGAACGACCGGACGAAAACTGAGCCTATACCTAAGCCGGAGTGGTTTAGCTACGCTGCTCCTGCGGGGTGGGACAATTAGCGCGTAGCTAGCGTGGTTGCTGATGAGGCAAAAAACGTAGGCGAAGCCTTAGCTAG
>JAUIIF010000158.1 GCA_030431945.1 Bacteroidia bacterium
AGATGAGGGTAACAAGAGCGTGCCTACCCCCAAGGATATCCAGTTGCTTTCGGAAATCAGGGATGAGATGAAAAGAATGAACGCTGGCCCGGCGGCCGGGGCCGTTAGCACGGATAGTTAGCGAAGTACCGGTTGTTTACCAATCGAAACCGCCGCTAGTGGCCCCCGGCTGATCCGGATGCCTGCGCTGTCCGTGGTCCGCGCTGAAATCCCAGTCGTAGGTGTCAAGGTAGCGGATACCTGCCGTCAGGAGATCGATGCTGGCGGCAACATCTTCCTGGTGGGCCATTTCCGTACTCTGGTGCATATTCCGGAGCGGAATGGAGATGGCTCCGGCAATGGCGCCTTTTTTACCGTAGCGCTGGATGGCGGCGGTGTCAGTGCCGCCGGCGGGGAGCAGCTCCAGCTGGGTTTTGATGTCTTCCTTCGCTGCAATCGTTTTGAGGTAGTTCACCATCCGGTAATCCGAGATGACGGAACCATCCAACACTTTGATTGCCGTCCCGGCTCCCAGGCACGTGACGGATTCATGCGCGCTTGATCCCGGTACATCATAAGCAATGGTAACGTCGAGCCCAAAGCCGAAATCCGGGTCAATGTGTCCGGTACTACCAATGGCTCCCCTCAGGCCTACTTCTTCCTGTACGGTAAAGGTGGCGTAAAGATCATAAGGCAGTTCCTGTCCTTTCAACTTACGCAGTGTTTCAATCAGGATAAAAACGGAGACCCGGTTATCCAGAGACTTACTGGTCACGCAATCCCCGATTTCAATCAGTGCCCGTTCGCGCGAAATGGGGTCCCCCACCTGAATCCATTTGTCCACTTCCTGCTTCGTCATACCGGTGTCGACAAAGTATTCAGCGATTGGAATAACGTTTTTCCGTTCTTCCGGCTTCATGATGTGGATGGGCTTACACCCCAACACCCCAATCACATCTTTACGGCCATGGACGATCACACGCTGTGCCGTCAGGGTTTTGGGGTCAAAGCCACCCAAAGGGAGAAAGCGCAGGAAGCCCTTCTCGTCAATATGGTTGACAATGAAGCCAATTTCATCCATGTGGGCAGCGACCATGACCCGCTTAGGTGTTTTACCTCGGCGGATAGCGATGACGTTGCCCATATTATCTACCTGGACCTCATCGGCCAGTCCACGGATTTCCCGCAGAACCAGCTCTCGGATACGGCCTTCGTAGCCGGAGACACCGGGAGCTTCACAAATTGCTTTAAGGAGGGATAGGTTCAGCATGATAGTAGACGGCGATCGTTGATTCGCGCGAAGGTACGATGCCCGGAGGAATGCACCCCTTTCTCGCCGTCGCTTTACGCAATGATTCCCCTGTTACCCCTGGCCTGTATTCAAAGAAATTCAACTTTATCCATTATCTTCGTCAGTGCATTATCTATAGTTACCGACTTACCAGCAAGACGCTGTTTTGGCCATGGCCAGGCGCTCTCCCTGAATTTTTTGATTTTCTACCGGCGCTGCAGCAACATTTTTGGTCCTGCCAATTCCCTCTATTTTGCTTTGCTGTTTTTTGCTTTCTCTCTTTTCGAAAATTTAACCAGAAACTAAGGGCGGTTCATCCCCCGCCTTCCTTTTTTTACAGCTTAGAACAACACAATGAAATTTTTCTTTACTGCTCTACTACTTGCTTGTAGCCTGACGGCTTACAGCCAACTCACCGTCGACCTTACCGAAGATCTCGTCTTAAGCGAGACCCTCGTAATTACGGAAGATGTCACTTACAACGGCAACGGTTTCAGAATCGTCTGCGAAGGGTGCGAACCTGCCATTTTGGTAAAAAATGGCGCCCGCGTACACTTCGAGGGTGTTTTTTTTCCAAAAAATTACGCTAAGTGGATTCAGGTCGAAGGGGCCGAAAATGCGAACGTAACCTGGAACAGCCCCCTCATGCGTGGCTACATCCGTACGAACAACGGCGGCAACGATTAGGAGTATGTCTGAAACCCTGCGGATGACGACGCCCTGCGTAGTTTACCGGAAGGTTTTTTCAGGACTGATTTAATCAGCTGGCCAACTCTGCTCCTGGCGGAGCAGCCAACTTTTTGCTCCTATTGTACGTGCCTGAGCCAAAGCGGTTTGGGTAAAGCTGGTCTGCTCAGAACCAGAAGCCCAGGTTGAAATAAAACTCCTGTCCGGCATTACCCCGGGCGTAAGTCAGTTCCAGAGGGCCCAGGGGGGAACTGTACCCGTAGGTAAGACGGCCCGCAAACAATTCATCCCTGCGGACGGAGGAGGGTAGGTTTTCTGCGTTTCCTAGCCGGGCGCCCCGGGCGCCCAGCGTCAGGTAATGCCCCGCAGCCGGCTGCATCCGCGCCATGAACTCCCCCATCAACAGATCATCTCCGGAAGCCTGCCCTAGCTGCAGGCTCGGGAACAACTTGAAGTTATTCATCAGGTTCCGGTTATTGCTGCCCAGGTAATAGCGGAAGGGGAAGGCGGAGTGATGGTCCAGGAAACCGCCGGCATTCAGTTCCATGCCCAGGCTGAATTTCTTCCCCATGGCAACGAAAAACTGGGAGTGAAAATCTCCGTTAAGTGCCCAGCGGGCGCCACCAAAGCCGGGGTCGCCGATGTTTACGATGCCCCGGGCCTTGGCATCGATGCTAAAGCCGGACATGGGGAAGTGGAGATCATCGAGCTTATCGTACAGAAAATAGGCTTTGGGGACGAAGTAGACATCGTCTCCCAACCGGAACCGGTTAGCCATACCGGTACCACCTAATTGTTCTGAGTAGTTCTGGTAATATTTCAATTCGGCGGCAATCCCCGTGAAGGAGTTGTCCGTTTGCCGAAAGTCCCAGTACAATTCGGCGTTGAGGTCCGTGAACCGAAAATCGAGGCGTTCAATCAGGAGGCCCGTCGGCGTTTCCTCCGCTTCGGGCAACTCGACCCCTACTTCCGCAAAATGAAGGCGGCTGCGCAGCCCGAAAGCGGAGCCATTGACGCGGTTGACCCGGAAGTCCGCCCGGTACCGGAAGCGGTTGCCACCGATGAGGTCAATTGTCGTCTGGGTATTGTCAATGATCAGGTCACTGACCGTAAGCCCGACCAGGATATTCGCCCGGTAGACCGGGTCGTAGTGCAGGCCGAGTTGCAGCCGCTGGCCAAAATCGGGCGATTGCTTCAGTTCCAGCACCAGTTTCACGGCGTCCGCTTCTCCGTCCAGGTTTTCCCAGTGATAATCGACGTTGGCGTACCTGCCGGTGGCGAACAGGGCGACCAGCCCTTCGCGGAACTCGCGCCAGTCAATCCGCCCCGGCAGGGCACCCTTAAAAAAGCTGAGTACCTGGCGCCGGCTGAGGTCTTCGTTACCAATGATCTCCACGATGGTGGCATTCAGGTATTGGGGGATTGCAATGGTGTCTTTGGGGGGGGCTGTCCGCTGCAGGTTGGCGATGGAGTCCAGCGTACTCAGCTGGGCTTCGGCCGCTGCGCGGCCGGCTTTGACCAGGGCGTCGATGGCCTCGAAGCTGAGTTGGCTGTAGTCGCCCAGGTCCGGATCAATGTCGATGTCCGTAATGGCGTACTGTTCCACGTTGCGGCGGGTGGCCTGGAAAAAGGCGATCTGGAGCAGGAGCTTATCCAGGGAGTTGATGTCGTCGGCAGCATAGGGGTCTTGTTCTACGGTAATTCCGATGACGTAGTCCATCCCCTTGTTTTTGACTTCTTCGGCGGGGTAATTATTCGAAACGCCGCCGTCGGTCATGATGTGGCCATTCATTTCGTAGGGCGTGATGACCCCCGGCAGGGCGGCACTGGCGCGCATGGCGTCGGCCAGTTTGCCGCTTTCCAATACGATGGCTTCGCCGGTTTCAATGTCCGTCCCTACACATAGAAATGGCGTGGGCAGCTTGCTGAAGTCACTGATGGTATGGACCCCGGCCGTCCAGTGGCTGAAGAGATCGTGGATGCGCTGTCCGTCGGACAAGGCCGTCGGCAACTGAATCGCAAAATCTTTCAGGGAGAGGCCCAGCAGATAGTGTTCGCTGTACAGCTTTTCGTAGATGGTCCGGTTTTCCCGGCCGATGGCATCCTGCAGCTCGGCCATGATGTCCGTAGACCGCAGCATCTCTTCGAGTTGGAAGGCCGTGTAACCGGAAGCGTAAAGGCCTCCGACAATGGAGCCCATGCTTGTTCCGCCGATGTAGTCTACCCTGACGCCTGCTTCCTCCAGGACCTGCAGGGCACCGATGTGGGCGTAGCCCCGGGCACCACCGCCGCTGAGGACGAGGCCGACTTTAAGATCACGATCCTGGGCAAACGAGCTGGCGCTGCAAAGCAGTAAGAGGAAAATTATCAGGTGCTTCATGGCGGATGGTTGGTTTAGCCGAAAGAGAGAGACGGGAGACAAAAGTAGGGCTTGTCGGAGAGTATTTTCGGGGCGCGGCCGCAGGTGCGAAGCAAAGGACCGGACAGCCAGGAGACTGCAGGCTCACCACCGGGAGAAAGACGCGTGCGGAACTCCCCGGAGCAGGCGCTTTGCTTGCTTTGCCATCCTTATTTTGCACCGGCGGCCGCGCCCGAAAAATCAATGGTGAGCTGCCATCTTTTCGCCCTTTAACCAACATTAACCCTGCGTAACCTTGAAGCCCCCGGAAAATGCTAGCTTTGCAGAGAATTCCAAACTGACTAAGCCCGCCTCCGGTATGCAGTAGTTGACCGGACTTAAAAATATCTAGTTCTTACCCCATGGGAAAATTGAATCGCCTACACCACCTTACCGGCTGGATCGTTTTTGCCGTTGCCGCCCTTGTCTACCTGCTCAGTGCCGAACGCACGGGCAGTTTGTGGGATTGTGGTGAGTTTGTCCTCGGTGCCTACAAGATGCAGGTTGTTCACCCGCCCGGTGCGCCCCTGTTTCTGCTGATCGGCCGGATTTTTGCCTGGTTTGGTGACTTGCTCTCTTCGGATCCCTCCATGATTGCTTACGCCGTCAACATCTCTTCCGGCATTTGTACCGCCTTTGCCGCTGCCTTCGTTGCCTGGATTACGATTTACCTCAGCAAAATGGCCCTGGTGGGCCGTGAGGAACCGGCTGAACTGACCGACGGTCAGAACATCGCCGTGGCGATCGGCGGCCTGGTGGCCGGCCTCGGTACGGCCTTCAGCACTTCCGTTTGGTTCAGTGCCGTGGAAGGGGAAGTGTACGCAATGTCACTGTTTTTCACCTGCCTGACGGCCTGGGCGATGGTAAAATGGTACGCTAAGCCGGACGAGCCGGAAGCCGACCGCTGGCTGTTGTTTGCCCTGTTTTCTGCGGGTCTTTCCATCGGCGTTCACCTCTTGTCGATCCTGACGATTCCGGCCATGGCCATTTTCTACTACTACAAGAAAAACCCCGTCAAGAACAGCTTCATGGGCGTCGCCCTGGCCGTGCTGGCCGGGGTAGCCATCATTGTCTTTATCCAGGCGTTCGTAATCGTGGGGATTCCCACCATTTGGCAGTTTTTTGAAATTCCGCTGGTCAACAGCTTTGGCCTGCCGATCCATTCCGGTACCGTCCCGACCGTCCTCCTGCTGGGCGGCGTGATGTACCTGGGGCTGCGCTACGCCCACAAGCACAACCGGGCGGGCTTGCAGCAGCTGCTGGTAGGCTTTGGCTTGCTCGTGATTGCTTTCAGCACCGTTGGTGTAGTGGTTATTCGTGCCGGCGCCAAGACGCCGGTCAACATGAACAACCCGGACAACGTAACGAGCCTGCTGCCGTACCTCAACCGGGAGCAGTACGGAGAACGTAGCCTGATTTACGGCCAGACCTTCAACGCCTCCGTCATCGCCACCGAATCAACCCCTCGCTACGGCCTGGTGGATGACAAGTACGAAGAGGGCGTAACGACCAAGATCACGCCGGAGTACTCCAAGAACGACATGATGCTCTTCAGCCGCATGTACGACAATACGCAGGGCCGCGTAGCCCTGTATAAGCGCTGGATGGGCCTCGACCCGAACCAGCCCATTCCGCGCGGCCGCCCCACGCAGGCTGACAATATCAAATTCCTGGTCAATTACCAGCTGGGCTGGATGTACTGGCGCTACTTCATGTGGAACTTCTCCGGACGTCAGAACGGCGAGCAGGGCTTCTACAGCTGGGACGACAGCAGCGGCAACTGGATTTCCGGCATCAAGTTTCTCGACGAAGCCCGCCTGGGGAACCTGGACGACCTGCCCGAGCAGGCCAAGAACGATCCGGCCCGCAATACGTACTTCCTCCTGCCCTTTATCTTTGGCCTCCTCGGTATGTTCTGGCACGCCGGGCGCCGGAATAAGGAGTTCCTCGCCCTGCTCGGTCTCTTCGTCATTACGGGCATCGGCATCATCATTTACACCAACCAGCCGCCGAATGAGCCGCGGGAGCGGGACTACGTACTGGTAGGTTCTTTCTTTACCTTCTGCATCTGGATGGGGATGGCCGTCCCCGCCCTCTACGAAGCCGCCAAGACCTTCCTGAAACAACAGGGCGTAGCCGTGGCCGGGGTCGCCGGAGCGCTGGTACTGAGTGCCCCGCTGCTGATGGGCTTCCAGAACTGGGACGACCACAGCCGCGCGCAGCACGCCGGCGCGCGTGACTACGCGGCCAACTTCCTGGAGTCGGTGGACCCCAATGCCGTCATCTTCACTTACGGCGACAACGACACCTACCCGCTCTGGTACGCCCAGGAGGTGGAAGGCATCCGGCCAGACGTCCGGGTCGTCAACCTCAGCCTCATTGCCGTGGATTGGTACATCGATCTGCTGCGCTACAAGATGAACGATTCCCCTCCCCTCAACCTGTCGCTGTCGCAGGATAAGATCCGGGGCAGCAAGCGCAATCAGATTCCTTACCTGAACCGGAACAACCCCGAAGGCAACCCCGCCCGCGATCAACCCGTCAGCCTGGAAGCCTTCATGAACATGCTGGCGGCGGACAATCCCGTACCCCTGCGCGGTGGTGCCAGCCTGGAGGCACAGTACAATACGACGAACGTCGGCATCCAGGTAGACCCCCGTCGTCTGGCCCAGGCGCCCTGGCTGCAGCCGGCCGGAGAGCAGCCGGTACAACGCATCCCGGTGCGGATCAGCAACAGCCGCTTGCTGAAAGACGACGTGGCCATCCTGGACATTATCAACTCCAACCTCTACGACCGGCCCATCTACTGGGCCGTGACCTGCCAGCGGAACAAACTGATGGGACTGGAGGATTACCTGCAACTGGAAGGCCTTGGCCTGAAGCTGACCGTGACGCGGAACCCCGGGGGAGATGACCAACTGGGCCTGATCGGCCTCGGCGGCATTGACGCCAATAAGACGGCGGACCTCATCCTGAACGAGTGGCAGTACGGTAACTTCGATGAAGTGGATACCCACATCAGCAGCAGCTACCAGCCGGCCATTCAATCGATGCAGCTCGTCGCCATGCGCACGATGGAAACGTTGGTGCAGCAAGGCCAGGTAGATAAAGCCCTGCAGGTGGGGGATAAGTACTTCGAGTCGTTCCCCGACATGAACTTCCCCTTCTTTTACCAGACCTTACTGATGTTGCAGCCTTACTTCCAGACGGGCAATTCGGAGCGCGTGCGCCCGATCATCATGACCCTGGCCCGTAATACGGCGGACCGCCTGGACTTCTACGACTCCCTGACGGAGGAACAACGCAACCTGAGCTATTCCGGCGAGATTGCCCGGGCGCGCGCGATTGTCCAGTCGCTCCTGACCCAGGTGCGCCGTCCGGAAAACGAACCACTGAAGGCGGAGGTAGAGCAGATTCTGGGCAACCACCTGTACCTGCTGCCGGACGCCGGCTCGCAGAACCCTGGCTAAGAGTTGTAGGTGCTGTTGGTGACTAAGTGCTTGAATGCATGGAGTCATCCCGAATTATGGTCTTGAAGTTCAATTCGTCGGCCGCGGCGGACGAGCGAAAACAAGTGGCTTGTTATACCTAAGTTAAACTACTCCGGCTTAGGTATATAGTGATGGGCGTCAGGCGCGGCCGCAGGTGCCGGGATAAGTTGGAGGGCAAAAGCGGCAGCTGCCTCAGGCGCTGGCGAGTTGGTCCATGTCCCGGACCAGCATGCGTTTGCGGTCGAACGTAAGGATATTTTGCCGGCGCAGGTCATTGAGAACGGTATTCACGGTTTGCCGGCTTGTGCCCGTCAGGTCGGCAATTTCCTTATGGGTGAGCATATTGCGTACTTCGCGTTCGTAGCCAACGGCGCGGCCCCTGGTCTCGGCCAGGCTGTGCAGGAACTCCGTTATCCTGCTCCTGCTGGTTTTGAACATCAGGTTTTCCAGGCGTTGCTCCAGTTTGAGGGTACGGTTGCCGATCAGGCGCATGAAAAACAGTTGTAATTCGGAGCGTTCCCGCAGCATCGCGTTGAGGTCTTCTTTTTCCAGTACACACAGGCTGGTGCGTTCGAGGCTGAAGGCAAAATCCCGGCGGTTTCCGTCGTTGATGAGGGCCAGTTCTCCGAATACCTCGCCGGGGGTGAGGATGGCCTTGGTGACTTCCTTGCCGTCCGCACCGTAGGTGCCGATTTTCACCCTGCCTTCATTGATCAGAAATATCTTGCGGGCGGGTTCTTCCGGGAGGTAAATGTACTGGTTGGGGTCGAAGCTGAGGTGGTCCTTATTATCGATCATACCCATGCCCACCTTCTTGGGGCAAAAGACGTGCGTCAGGTCAATGTTTTCTACGTACCAGAGTTGC
>JAUIIF010000159.1 GCA_030431945.1 Bacteroidia bacterium
TGAGTTCGGCTTCTTAGGGGTGGTTGTATATACACGGGTGCACACACCACGCTTCTGTGGGCAGGAATCGAGTGCGCGAGACTTACTAGCCTCTACGATCTGCTTGCGTCCTTTGCGGACTAACTGCTTAATTGTAGGCATACGTTTATTTGCTTTAGCTGCGCTTTTTTTGTTTACCAGAGGCCTACCTCCTTGAAAAGCGAGCGCAAAGGTAAGAAGTTATCCTGATAATTCCTAGCCTTTATCTCCTTTGTCGAGATTTTCTCACCACTCCAATTTATTCGTCGGGAAAACCTGCCAACCACCTTACTATAATCTGGAGCTAAGCCGCTGTTGCCAGCCATATTTGTCGGCAGCAGCCAAATAAATTTTGCGGGCAGGCCATTACGCAGGTCGGCCGTCGAATTTCATACCTGAACGCAGGGACTCTACTGGTTGAGGGCAGGACTCCTCCCGCGTTGTGATATTGGCCCCTGGCTCGTGCCGGGAGGGTTCCGTCAAAGTGGCGCAGGTGTAACTACCGCCTACTTTGCGTGCCGTCCTTCTTCGACGAGAAAAAAGGGAGCCCAGTAAAGAGGTTGGCGTTTATCTTCCGGGGCCGCCTGCAGGTAATCCAGAACCGTGCGCTGCCAGGCGACGGCGGCTTCAGCCCCCCTCAGGTGGGCGTGGAATTTCAGCATCAGCTGCTGGCCTACCGTATCTTCTACCGGCCACAATGCTCCGAGTAGCTGGCGGGCGCCGGCGGCAAAGAAGGCTGCCTGGAAACCGAAAAGGTCATCTCCGGGCAGCGTGGCATGCCCCCGGCTTCCTGCCGGGCGCAGCCCGGCGTAGCAAGCGCTGAGGATAACCAGGTCTGCCCGCAATCGCCACTGAGCAATATCGAATCCATCCAGCGTTCCCCGCTGCAAAAACAGCCGCGCATCCATCGGTGCTTCTCCCGGAACGTCCTCTGCGTGCAGCGCCAAATGAATAATTGCGGCCTCCGCGATGGCGGCTGAACCAGTCCTGGAAAGTAGTGTTTCCCGCCTGGCTTCAGCCTCCGGAAAGGCATGAACGGGCACCCCAAGGTCCTGGTAGAATTTGGTCAGCCCTGCAATCTCGGCAGCGGCCCCCGGCAAAGAACTTAGCCCCCGGTCAGGGCCATCGCTGTAGTCCTGCGTTCCCACCAGAACTACTCCTTTGCCACCGGTATGCGGCGGCCCCTGCAGGCTGGCCAGACTCGGCAGGTAGCTCACGGCGAAAGCTTCGATCAAAAATCCAGTCCGCCAGGGTAAAGCATGAAACGCCAGCTGATGCAATAAGCGGTGTGGACAAATGTACAGACGGGTACTGCCTTCCAGGACCGGAAGCACCTCCTGTGGCAGGAGCCAGTTCGCCAGTTCCTCGCGGCGGCGCTGCCGGCGGGCAGCACGGTCGATCAGTGACCGTCGCCCGGTAAATCCTCCGTAAGGCTCCATCCCCCGCGCCCGGTAGCCGACGGGCTGGCGGCCAAAAACATTGGTTTCTGCTACCCGGTCATTCAACCATTCCGCTGGGGCTATTTGTCGGGCAGCCCGCAATTCTCCGCGCCCGTTCAGCGCAAGCACCAGCCAGACTTCCTCACTCAACTGATAATAACTGAGCAGTACCTCATGAGCTGCCAGCTTACCGAAAAGCATTTCGGTACTGATACCAGGTGGCGTTCTCCTTGCGTCCTGGTGCTGCACCTGGTTTAGCAGCCAGTTGTCAAACAATCGCTGGCGCAACCTCCGCAATTCAGCTTGTTCCCCGGCGGTAGATTCAGTGCCGTTTATTTGCTCCTGGATTGCCTGCAGGCGGAGGTTAAAATCTGTGGCGGTCCCTGCTGCCGTTTCCGGCAGCGGCAAGGGGAAACGGGCTTTCAGGTAGCTCCCCGTTTGCAGCAACAGGTTCCAATTTTCGGTCTTGAAGGCATCCAGCAGCAACAGGCTGTAGAAGTGGGTCTTGTCGTGTAAGAAGACACTCTGCTGGTAAGGGGTCCCCACCCTTTCTCTGGCGGCTTCGATCAGGGTAATGGCCCGGGTACAAAGTTCCCTACGGGCAGGAAAGGCCGTTGCCGGCAGATACCCTAGCTGCAAACTAATGGTATATAAGGCATCATCGAGTCTTTCCAGGGAAACGGCGGTTGCCAGTGCGCGCTCAAAGTAGGGAACTGCTGCTTCGTATTCTCCCCGCTCGCCGTGCCCTTCGGCCAGCAACCATTGCAGCGACATGGCTAATAGCGGAGTAGCGCGTAGTACGGGAGGATGCAACGCAAGCTCCATGGCTTTGACTACTTCATCCCCAATGACTCCGGCATCGAGTTGTGTCCTGAAACCTTCCGTCAGCTCCTGCAACCCCATCATCTCAGCTTGCGACAGTGAATCCTCCGGCTCCACGGGCCCATGGTCAAGAAATCCGATTTCCTGCATGATGGCATTGTCCCGAAAGGATTGTTCGTAAAGGACCTGGGTAACCTGATTTTCCACTTCCGTAATTTCACGGAAGCGACTCCCCCAGAATTTTGCTGCGCTCCCCTCCCCCGCCCGGCTTTCCTCCAGCCGGGCCAACCGGGCGTAGAGCACCAGGGCGGACTTCAGCAGTTTCATGGTAAAGTTAGGCTTGGGGTCTTCCGCCGGGAGCAATGCCACCCAGTCCGCGAGGGCTTCGCTTACCGGCGTTTCCCGGTCCAGGGGACAGTGTAGTTTTCGCAACAATTCCCGGACGGCACCCTCAAAGTACCGCGCTTCGACCTGATCGCCGGTCTGCTGGTAAGTCTCTGCCAACGTCATGGTCAGATCCGCCAGCGTCAACGAAGGGGGCAATGCCTGGCTCTCCTCCCACAAAGGGAGGGCCAGACGAAGGGCACCGTCAATATCACGGGTTCCCCGCAAGTAGACCTGGGCGAGGGTGGCACGGCTCAGGGCGGCATGCTCCGCCAGCGCGGCAGCATCAGCTATGTTGATCGCTTCTTTCAGCGCTCCGATGGCTGCCTGTTGATCTTCCTGCCGGGTAAAGGCCAGGCCCAGGTGGTGCCAACCATCGGCCCGCAACCCGTTCACCTCCGCCGGCGGATTGGCCTTCATTAACTCCTCCTTTTCCTCGTCCAGCGTTTTGGTAAATACCCTCAGTTCTTCGCTGGTTGCCTTGCCCTGCAGAATCAGGCTGAACTGATCGTAGAATTTTCCCAGTGCTGCGGTAGTCGTTGCCGGGGTAGCGCCCACCAGGGCCGGCTTATCCAGGTACGCACGCGCTTCCTGAAACCAATCTTCAAACGAAGCGGTCCGCGCCTCTCCGCCCAGGAGTTTCTCCTGCATGGTGGCATCAAGCACCAACATCCCCAGCACCATGGCCAGCTGTCGCCGCTTTTCGTGGCCTGCACTTTCCCAAATTTGCCGCCAATGATCCGGGTCAGGTTGCTTTGCCAGCTGGCGGACGCACCGGACCGCCCAGGCGATGGGCAGTTCAAAACGCTTGCGCAATGTGCCGGTGAGTTGTGCTGGTAATGCCACAGGATAAAGGTCAGTAATTCAGGAATAAAACTGGCTCCTCGTTCATAAATTAAGGTTTTTCGGGCGGGGACGCTGGTGCAAAATAAGCCGGAAGGAGCAGAATAAGCCGGGGGCAAGCCTTGCTTTTTGTCCTTTGCCGTGCACCTGCGGCCGCGCCCACACCTCAATCATTCCCGGTTTATCCGGAAGGGCCAGGCCCTAAAAGAGCATAACCCCACCAATCCGTTAGGACTGGCAGGGTCGCGCTACTCTCTAATTCTTCAGGGCCATTAGTCAGCCCGTTCAGCAGGGCCGTCTTAGCGGGCCACTACCGTCATACGTTTCGTCAGGCGTTCCGGTCCTACCGTTAAGGTATAGGTCAGAATTCCCGTCATGTTCTTCAGGTCGTCGTCAGTACGGAGGGTGACCGTATTACTACCGGCCAGGGCCCGGAAGGTGCGCTCGGTTACGAGCCGGCCCTGCAGGTCATGAACCGCCAGTGATACGACACTGGCCGTAGGTAGTTCGAATACGATGTTGGTCTGAGCGGCCGCCGGGTTGGGGAAGTTCTGGTGAAGGACAAGGCCGTCACCGCCCGTGGTCTCGCTGAAATTAAGGCTTAAGGTCGCCGTAGATGCTGCCGGAGTAAAAGCTTCCGGGTAAGTAATTCTATCTGAGATGCGAAGGTAATCACTTATCCGTAAATCTTCCTCTGCCCGGAGGTGAAGCGTCATAATTTCCTCTCCCGCCAGGGGTTGCTTTGCCACGTAGCTGAAGGCGAGCAGTCCACGGTTCAGGCTAAGGTCGTTAACGTTGCCGGCGCCGAGCAGTGCAGAGGTCCACCCTTCGATGGTCAGGCCACGCGCCGCCTCCAGGGTGCCCTGAAAAGCCTTCAGGTCTTCTGCCTTCAGCGTCAGGTCCAACCGTTCTCCCGCTGAGAGCAGGGCGTCTTCTGTTTCCAGCGCGAACACTTCCCGTCCTTCCGGCTGTACGAACACATCACCGATTTCGATGGCGATAAAGTCCGCCTCCCGGTTATGGCCCTGCAATTCTTCCACGGTGTAGGTGGTGGGAAAAATGCCGGGGTCCCAACCTTCGGACAGTCCTTCCAGGTCAAAGTCCCGCCGGATAAAGCGCCACGTCGGGCTGTTAGGGTAAGCGGGGTCGATGCCCAGAATTACCCGGCTGATGGCGAGCATGTCCGAAATGTCCACGTAGCCATCTGCATTTACATCTGCGGCAACCAGGCGGTACGGGTTGGTAATTTGCTTGGTGCCCAGGGCGTGGGCAGCGATGGTGGAAATATCGCTGGTTTTTACCCGGCGGGTATTCACTTCCTGGGGCATACCGGGGCGGACCATATATTCAGCGCCCGCTTCCAGGGAAGTGAAGAGGAAACTGCCATTGGCATCGGTGTACATCATGTCCTCCATATCGACCATGTTGGAAATGTGTACTTCGATATCGCTCAGCAATTCATTCTGGGGAGAAGTAACGAAACCGGAAATGGAAGCCAGGTTTGCCGTGGTACAATTGACCGTACTGAACGATTCGACGGAGGCTACTGCATTACAGAAAGACACGTTGCCCTCCGGGGTAAAGACAAAGACACGTACCGGAATTTCACCGAGGTCTTCGCAGGTTACCGGGAAGCTGGTACGGGTGGCTTGAGGCTGAAAACCAGGTACATCAATTTCTGACTCACGGTAGACAGCGTACTCCAGCGGTACGTTGTTACAGTTACCGTTAGAGCTGACGACAAAGTCATCTGCTTCCACGGAGGCAACGCCACCACCGGCGCCGTCGTTCATGAGCACGAAGGTCAGACGACCGACACAGATCGGAGTTATGGTGCTGTTGTCTTCAATGTTAAACTGGATGATCCGGCCGTTTACGTTGCCACAGCCGTCCGTGGCGAAGACCCGGATGGCGTGTTCCCCGATCGGTAGTTCGGGCAGGAGCACGTTGAAGTTGCCATTACCGTCAGACACAATTTCGCTGTTGTCCAGAATCCGGGTGAGGTTAAAGCCCGTGGCCGGAACGTAATCCAGGTCCAGGTCCACCCGGGAGGTAAGGTTGGCACCGACGCAGTCATCCGTGACGGTATAATCGATTTGGATACCACCACCGTTACAATCGGTACTGTTGGTAACATCAGAAGAAATGTTCGTGATGGTAGGAGCATTATTATCGTACACCTTGATGAACTGGATGTAGCGGAAGGCACCACGGCTGATGGAGTTGGCGTAGCCTGAATCTCCGTCATTATCACTATCAAATTCGCCGCCGGTCAGGTCATCGATGTCCAGAAAGGTAATGTTATTATTATTGGTACGGTCGGCATCGCGATCGAGGATGGCGACGTCATCAGAGGCATCGGAGTTTCCGTTGGGGACTACGTGTAAAAAAGTAGGCTCTTCGAAGTTGTTATCATTGTCCGCATCGCGGCGCACGGTGTAGAATGCACCGTTGCCATCGTATTCACACCAGTTAATGACTTCAATGGTGCGGCGCAGCTTGAAACAGGCGTCGGAAGAGGCAAAGAAAGTATCCACGCTTACGTTGGAGACCACCATGTCACAGCCCATTGGGGTGTAGACGAGGTTATCGTAATCAGGGACGTTACCGCAAGTGGAGGCAGCGTCTCCCGGGAACTCCAGGGTATAGTCCCGGATACCGCGAATGCTGATGATTTGTTCACAGCCTGGTGCGGAAGCGAAACCACGGGAATCCGTTACCGTAAAGGAGCGGGTAACCTGGCCGGTACCACAGTCGTTGATGTCCGCACTGATGTTCTGTGTAGATTGCTCATTGCCACAGTTATCGAGGCTGGTAGGCGCTCCGAAAAGGCCGTCAAAAAGCTCGATGGCTGCCGTTGGGTTTCCGAGGAATAGTTGGTTTACGTCTTCCGGCAGCATCGCATCTGCCTGTTCACAGTCAATGGTCAGGTTACCCGGTGCGATACATACGGGGGCGGAGTTGTCGATAACATTGATGATGGACATACGGGTATTGGAGTTCCCGGCAGCATCGGTAGCACGAAGGATGACGGGAACTGCGCCTACGTCAATACAGGTTAGCGTGATCGTTGGCCCGAAAGCACCGATGGGCAGGAGCGATCCGGGATTGGCGAAGGCGATGTCGAGGGTAACGTCAGAGCAATCGTCGTAGGAGCCGCGGTCGATGTCCGTTGCGGCGACGGTAGCGAAACCATTATTACTCAGGGCCACGTTGATCGCATCTTCGGCGATTACGACGGGGCCGGAACGGTCTTCAATCAGAATATCCAGATCGGCGGTGGTTTCGTTGCCACATTCATCGATCGCAACGTAGCGGATCTTGTGCGTACCTGCGGGAATGAAGGGGGTGAGCCGGTCTACCGGATTCGGGGCGTAGACATTGATTGGTCCCAGCGGATTTTCCTCGGCACCGTTAAGCAGTACGAAGGCGGTAGCAGACATCACGGAAGAGCAGGCATCGGTGATGTTAAGGCCACTGGCCATCGTATTGATGTACGCGCCACAGCCCGGAGCATTGGTGCTGTACACGAAAGGTCCTACATCGGCGTGGCCGTCAAAGTCCAGGTCCTGGGTCGGCAGCGTAATGGTGGGCGCGCCGGTGTCCCCTACTTTTACCAATTGGCTAAAAGTGCGAACATCGTCCGTATTGCACCAGTCAATGACGGTGTAGGTACGTACGTATTTAATGGTATTGTTACAGATGGTGATCGGCGCACTGTTAGTGAACGACGCACCGACGTTACCGAATACCTCATTGAGGTAGGCCGGTCCGTCGGGCGTGTTCAAAAAAGGATAGTCCTCGGGATCAGGATCTGGAAAGTTTCCGTTAGCAAGTTCAGGGTCCATACATTCGTAAGTGACCACTTCGGAAGGCTCTTCGACGTCGGCAATGTCCGGGCGTTCCAGTACAATATCGTAGCTGAGGATTGTTTCTCCGCTGTTGAATCCGGGAGCAGAACATTCTTCGCTGTCGTCGGTAGCCACAAAAGTCCGGGTAATTACAATGTCCCCGCAGTTGGTGGCAAAATTTACTTCATCGGATACTGTAACGAAAATATCGGAACAGGCATCGCTCAAC
Organism: Bacteroidia bacterium; assembly: GCA_030431945.1. Classification (GTDB taxonomy): domain Bacteria; phylum Bacteroidota; class Bacteroidia; order Chitinophagales; family Saprospiraceae; genus Neolewinella. Next base: position 7,587 of record JAUIIF010000159.1, read on the forward strand.
CGGGGGATGGTTCCGCCCCGCAGGAGGCGCGTTACCAGTTGTCCGTCCATGGAACTCATGATCGGCATGGTGGTCTGGCCGTTAATCATAAACGAGCGGGGCACGTTAACGGGCAGGGTGTTTATCGTAATCTCGGCCAGCTGGGTGGTGTAAAAAGGGCCAAAAGGCACTCCGGCCATAAATTCCACCGGCGGGGTTACGTCCCGTGCTGTTACCTGGCCGGAGCCAAAAGTGAACCCGATAATCATACTATCCGGGTGGGGCTGAATGGTGTAGTTAAACACGCCGCAGCCATCGACTATTTCGTTATTTGCGGGGTTGGCATCTTCAATTTCAATAATAAAGGCGTCCTGAGAAGGAACGCGCCCGTCATTATCAACGTCCGGATCGCCCGAGAGAAGGTTCATATAAATGACCTCCCGCGTACAGTCGCTGTTTAACTGAAGATTAACAAAGGAAATACTTGCAAAATTAACTTCGTAAGTTGTACCTTGTGCTGAGAGAGAGCTGATTGTGGAGGCTAGCGTGCACAGTGCCAGCCAAAGTAATTGCTTTACTTTGTACATTTTATGTAAATTGTGATGTCACAGTCTCCGTCTTCCGTTCACTGAATCAAGGAGGCTGAATTAGAGAGAAAACACACGTTTCCGCCAAGTAAACCATTGCCGTGGTTTGCGTTGGAAACGAAGAATCATCACAAAAAAATTAGGAGCCGAATACGTCTTGCCGGATGTGTTCGGCTTCTTTCGTCTGCGTGATTCGGTGGCTTAAACTGTAGCTTTTAATAAATGTGCACGAGAAATTGAAATTTTTTTCAAGAAATTTTCAATTCCTTACCAAACAGGCTGTCAACAAAGGCTTTTTTATTAAAAATCTGGAGGTGGTCAATGCCCTCGCCAATGCCGATGTAGCGGATGGGAACCTGAAACTGATCCGTAATACCAATTGCAACGCCGCCCTTGGCAGTGCCATCTAACTTCGTGAGGGCCAGGGCAGTTACGTCGGTCGCTTCGGTAAAGGCCTTCGCCTGCTCAATGGCATTCTGACCGGTGGTAGCATCGAGTACCAGCAGTACCTGGTGGGGGGCTTCGGGAAGGGCTTTGGTAATGGA
>JAUIIF010000160.1 GCA_030431945.1 Bacteroidia bacterium
AAAATGGTATTTACTGAGGTGGACGTGCGCGGCTACCTCTTCGAGAGAAGGCTGTTCCCTGGCCCTCGTTCCGACGTACCGAATAGCCGCAGCAATCCGCTGATAATTGTGATCTTTTGACATAGACCAAAGGTAGGCGGACCGGCAGGACGCGACAATCCGAAAGTTGCGGACTTGTTTTTTGGGGCCTGGTGATTTGCTGCAAACGACCGTCTTTACCCTGCAAGGTATACGGTAGCTGTTAGCAGAAAAGAGGAATTATCCAGGCGTTTCACCGTAAAAGGTTCCCGGTTCACCACTAAGGTTCGTAAATTTCTGGAAGAAGAGGCTTTGCCGGGAGACAGAATAGACTTTACTGAAGTTATTGCTACGCCGTTTACATTACAGGGGCCTTGCCCCGTAATGACAAAGGCCGATGAACGCTGCCTTTAGATGGCAGCCCGGAGGCTAGCCACCAAAAATCACCCATCAGGCCGAAGTACGTCTTCTCCTTTTCCCACGCCGGCAGGGGTAGGCGGGCGCGGACGCAGGTGCAAAGTGCAGAACAGGAGCGCCCTTTGTTCTCCGTTACGGTCGCTCCGGCCTCCTCCAAAACTTTAACTGCCACCAAGCCGACAGATGATCACTTCCTTCTTTAAATCAATGGTTGTGCTTTGTGGTAAATTTTTATCTTTGTTGCCCCTAAATCCCGAAATTAACTACCGTTCATCATCCTGATGCTGAAATCGACATTGGCTATTTACAACCAAAAAAAGGGATAACTTCATCGAACAAGTTCGGTACCTCAACGTACAATAACGGGTAACCTGCGGATCGCTCCCGCAGGAAATCTTGCACTTAATCAATTCTGTATAAACCAAAACATTCATGAAGCAATTCTTACTTTTTGCTTGCCTCTCCATCTTCACCCTCGGGCTCAATGCTCAGGTCTTCGTTGATGCAGATGCAACTGGTACCGGCGACGGAACGTCCTGGGCCAATGCTTACACCAATCTGAACGACGCACTACTTGCCGCAGCTGCCGGCTCCGAAGTCTGGATCGCCGATGGTACCTACACCACGCCAGACACGGCATCTTTCTTCATCGACAAAGAACTTACGGTACTCGGTGGCTTCAACGGTACGGAATCTGCCGCCAGCGAAGCCAACCCCGCCACAAACGTAACCATCCTCAGTGGTGACGTACTGGGCAACGACGGGATGACCTACGACAGCACCGCCGCGGCGGACAACAACCGCGTGCTCTTCATCACCGATACGTCTGACGTAAGCCAGTACACGGTGACGCTGGACGGCCTGACGATCACCAACGGTGCCATCGCTGCCGACCGCCAGGACGGTGACCCGCTCACCGCTTTCACCGGCGCCGGCCTCCTGAGCTTCGCCAAGCTGAATGCCAGTCGGATCATCTTTGCGAACAACCGTTCTACGCTCGGTTCCGCCGTCGGCCTGATCTTCTCAACGGCTAACGAAACCGTTCTCGACAGCATCACCCTGACCGGTAACACCTCCGGTACGAATCGCCAGGTCTACATCAACTCCGTTGATAGTGTAACCATTAAGAATTCCACGTTCATCGGCGACGCAGCGGTTACGCAGCAGTCCGGCTTCATTCAGGCCGCTTTCGTCAATAACTTTACGGTGGAAAGCTGTCAGTTCGCCGACATCACCTCAGCTTTCTCCGGCAGCTGTGTGCGGGTAGAAGTTGCTAATGACGTACTCGTAAAGGGCTGTTCCTTCACCGGTACGACGGCTTCCGTCGGCGGCGCTTCCATTATCCTCGACAGTGATGACGTACTCTTCCAGGATTGTACGTTCGACAACGTCAGTGCTTCCTCCGGTGGTGCCATCTACATTGCCCAGGCTGATGACTTCCTTCCCGACTCTGAGGAAATGGACGGTAACGACTTCGTGATTGATAACTGTACCATTACCAACGGTATTGCCAGCAACGGCCGTGGTGGTGCTCTCTGGGCCGGCAACTCCAACCTCCGGATTACAAACTCCACGATCACGGACAACCGCGCCAGCTCCATTGGTGGTGCCATGTACCTCCAGCCGGCTGACTCCCGTGACTACGTAGTGGAACTCGTCAAAACCAACATCTCCAACAACACGGATGCCGGCGCCGGTGGCGCTATCTGTCTGTTGGTTTTCGGCAACGACAACGGCACGGCTTTTGTGGAAGGCATGATCGACGGCTGTACTTTCAACGGTAACGAGTCCAGCGGACAAGGCCGGGGCGCAGCGTTGTACCTCCAGTCCGAGAACAACTTTACCATCACCAATACCAGCTTCAGTGAGAACCTCTACGGTGCGGGTACCATCTACACCAGCGGAGACAATGGCGTTGACCTCAAAAACTGTGATTTCACGGACAACGGTGATACGGAAATTGCTTACCGTGGTGTCATCACGGCTTTCTTTGGCGAAAATGCTGCCGGTATTAAGATTGACAGCTCTTCCTTTACTGGAAATGCTGTTACCAGCCTGGCTGGTGCCTTCTCCGGCGGTGCAGCCATTTGGGCCGTCGGCGGTGCAGCCACGAGTGTTCCCATGGAAATCTCCAACTCATTGTTCATGGATAATGCTGCTGCCGATGAGCAATCCGGAGGCGCTTTACTTCTGCTGAGTGGCTTTGCTACGAAAATCAACAATACGGAATTCGTTGGTAACAGTGCCGACGGTGACGGTGGAGCCATCTCCGTGACAATCTTCGAAGCGACCCGTGACACCATGGAAAATGGTCAGATCGATGTTACTTACGACAACTGGTCCGGTGAAATCAACAACTCGAAATTCATCAACTCCATCGCAGGTGGCCAGGGTGGTGCTATTTCTACCCAGCGCGCTGGTTTTGATATGACCAATAACGTATTTGTTGGTAACTCTATCGGTGTTGACGGATTCTCCGGCGGTGCGTTCATCTTCAACGGTAACGCCCCAAGCATTGACGATGACGGTGTTGAAGTAGTACTCGGTGATGTAGCCATCAACAGTGTACTGGCTCACAATACTTTCGTTGACAACTTCAAAGGAACGGACGAAAACGCTGTAGGCGATAACATCGCCCTGTTCATGCCCGGCGATACGGACAATGGTGACTCCAACTCTATGGTGATCACGCTGATCAACAACGCCTTCCTTCTCGGCAGCGGCAACCCCAGCATCGAAGTAGAGCTTGGCCAGGAAGTTCCTGACCTCGGCTTTGTTCCTATCGGTAACCTGACGGTTACTTCCCTGGGTGGTAACTTCTTCAACACGGAGAACGGACCGAATATCCCCGTATTTGACGCCAGCACCAACGACATCTTTAATGACAATGCTGACTACGAATCGTTCTTCGTCGACCTGCTCGATGACAACGACATGGGCGTAAACGTTGACCTGGCCATTCTGGGCGACCAGGGTGCAGACAACCCACTGATCAACAGTGGCGTAACCAACGACCTGGTTCCTGCAACGGACCTCCGTGGCAACCCACGTGGTGATGCTCCTGACATCGGTGCTTACGAAGCAGAGTGGGGCCTGGTCGACACCGACCAGCCCGTAGACAACAGCGGCCTTGCCCTGAGCTTCTACCCGAACCCGACTAAGGACGTCCTCAACATCGAGAACGCTGACGCTACGATCACAAACTTCCACGTACTGGTATCCGACCAAATGGGTCGTGTACTTAAGGCGGCGAAGTTCAACGGTTCCGTCAATCGTCTCGACCTGAGCACGATGCCGGCCGGCGTCTACAACCTGCGCCTGTACGTAAATGGCAACGTTTACAGCAAGCAAATCGTAAAGCAGTAAGCCCCTAAGGCTTTACCTGCTTAAACGCTTAAGGGCGGAAGGCGGGCCAGGAATAACTCCCTAACGGAGGTCCTGGCCTGGCTTCCGCCCTTTTTTTTATTGGTATCAGAAGGGCTGTTTAATCAGCGCCAAAAGGTAAGTAATGGGTTGGAACGTCAGGGTGATGGCCAGCTTGCTCGTCGGCCGCAGCACGAGTAAGCGAAGGCCGCCGTTGGCTGTACCCAAACCACTCCGGCTTAGGTATAGCCAATCAGGTGAGATTGCCTTGCTGTTTACCTTTTTTCGCACCGGCGGCCGCGCCCACCTGCCATCTCTGCCGTATCTACAGGGGCGCCTCCGGGGCAATCTGCCAAATGGTGGCTTATACCCTGCGCCATCGGCTACACCGCTACATCATGCTCCCGCAATGCCGCGTTCAGGCTCGTTTTCTTATCCGTGCTTTCTTTACGCTCACCAATGATGAGGGCGCAGCTGACCTGGTACTCGCCGGCGGGAAACGACTTCGTGTACGTACCGGGAATCACGACGGAGCGGGGTGGGACGTAGCCCCGGTGAGTTACCGGCTCGCTGCCCGTAACGTCGATGATGTGGGTGCTCTTCGTTAAGACGACATTAGCGCCCAGGACGGCTTCGCGGCCCACGCGCACGCCCTCCACGACAATGCTGCGGGAGCCGATGAAACAATCGTCTTCAATAATCGTCGGCGTAGCCTGCAGCGGCTCCAGGACGCCACCGATGCCGACCCCGCCGCTCAGGTGAACGTTGCGGCCGATCTGGCCACAGCTGCCGACCGTCGCCCAGGTATCCACCATCGTGCCACTACCCACCCAGGCGCCAATATTGACGTAGCTGGGCATCATGATTACCCCCTTTTCCAGGTAGGCCCCGTACCGCGCAATAGCGTGAGGAACCACCCGTACCCCCTGGGCGGCGTAGTCCTTTTTCAGGGCCATCTTGTCGTGAAACTCAAAGGGGCCAACCTCAATGGTTTCCATCTGCCGAATCGGGAAGTAGAGCACGACCGCTTTCTTTACCCATTCATTGGCCTGCCAGCCATCTCCTGCCGGCTCCGCAACGCGTAGCCGGCCTTTATCCAGTTCTTCAATCACGGCTTCAATGGCTTCGCGGGTACTAGCTTCTTGCAGCAGTTCTCGTTCGTCCCAGGCAGCTTCGATAATGGCTCTAGCGTCTTGCATAATTTTGGTTGTTTTGAGGAATCACGGCAAAGAACGGAATATCTCCGCGATGACGAAAATTTGGGAGAAAAAGAGTTGTCGGTTCTACAATACCCGCAACCCACAACCCGCAACCCGCAACCCGTAACCCGCAACCCGCCTACCCCAACAAAGACACTCCGCTCTCCTCCGAAATGTGAATAACCCGTTCGGTCTGGGTGCGCGTGCCGATGTCTTCGCTTGAGTTTTCGAGCCGGAGTACGCCCCGCGGACAAACCGCCGCACAAACGCCGCAACCGACGCAGCTGGCCCGGACAATATCCTGCCCCCGCTGGGCGTAGTGCCGTACATCGATGCCCATTTCGCAGTAGGTGGAGCAGTTGCCACAGCTGATGCACTGGCTGCCATTGGTCGTGATCCGGAAGCGACTCTGAAAACGCTGTACCAGGCCGAGGTAAGCAGCCAGAGGGCAGCCGAAGCGGCACCAGACACGGTTTCCCATCAGGGGGTAAAAACCGGTGCCGACCACGCCGGCGAAGCCGGCGCCAATCAAAAAGCCGTACCACTTCTGTACGGCTCCTACGTTGGAGAACAGGTAGGTTTCGCTTCCCGTGCCCAGGTTGTAAAGGTTCAGGCCAATCATCGCCACGCCGAATACCAGGCCCAGCGTAATGCCTAAGCCAGATATTTGAAATTTGTCTTTACGGTAGGCACGTACGGCCAGGCCCATGGCCCCGGCCAGCAGGAGCGAGAAGAGGATCAGGAAACTCGTGCGGTTAAATAAATAATCGCCCGTTGGCAAAAAGGCATAAAGGGTCGCCGCCGTCATCAGGATAGCAAAAATCAGTACTCCGTGAATGAGGTAACGTTCAATTTTCCAGGCCCGGAGACTTTTGTCCGAAAGCTGCCGCCAGGGGTCTCCCATGGTTTCAGCCAGCCCGCCACAGCCACAGACCCAGCTGCAGTACCACCGTTTGCCGACCAGGTGCACCATGAGCGGAACGCCCACGATGATCAGGAAAATGCCCCAGCCCAGCATGAAGAGGCCCAGGGAGCCGGGGTTGTCGAGAAACCCTTTGATGGACCAATCGAAAAAGAAATCGTAATCCAGCGGCCAGATATTTTTGAAGTCGTACCACGGCTTATTCAGGGCAACGAGAATCTCGGGAATCATGAAGGCAAAGGCCAGCTGAAAAAAGAGTACGGAAATGGTCCGGATAATCTGGTACTTGTTGTGGCGGTATTTCGAGATCATCCGTACGCCCATGACTACCATGATCAGGCAGTACATCAGACCGTAGAGGAACCACTGACTGGCCTGGCCGCCACTGTCCTTACCGCTAAAGAATTGGTAGATGCCTTCACTCAGAGGGCTCACCATCGTGACCCAGCCGACGACGTGCTGGCTGGCCCAGTAAAGCAAAACGTAAAACGCAATAAAGTAAGTGCCCGCCAGAATGCCGAGGTAGGCGCTGAGTCCTTCTGGCCCTGCATCCCGGACATCGCGGCCAAAACTGTGGTGAGCAAAGAGTACCAACCCAATGATAACGAGCCCCAGTAAGCCGGTAACCAGCGGCCAGATCAACTGGTCGTCCATGTACCAGAAACCGTAGGCCAGGATCCCCAGGGTGGTCAGGGTCAGAAAGAGTGCGCGCCAGCTCAGGTCCAGACCGCGGGTCAGGGGATTATGATACACGTGGTCGTGCTTAATGCCGGGCCGGGCCGCGAACTTGGGTAAAATGTACAAAAGACCGCCCAATGACCCGAGGCCGAGGGTGAGCAGGAAAAACAGCCAGGGGTTATCCGTAACGGGGCCGGTAGCTGCTTGCTGGATCCAGGGGGTACGTTGATCTTTAAACTGCCAGGCGGGCAGCTCCACTTCCCAGAGTTGCTTGCCTTCCGGCAAGCCATTGGTGTTGTAGTACTGCTCCACGCTGGCTTTGGCGGCGTAAAAGGTTTGTTTCAGCGCCTTCTCTGCGGCAAAGGTGGAACCGTAACTACGCTCCAGCAGCCCCGTCTGTTCGGCGGCAGCCTGCAGCGAAGACCGGTGCAGTTCATCGGGGAAAGGACTGATCAGGCCAGCCTCCGTGAACCGGTAATTATCCAGGCCCAGCATGGCGGTGAAAATCAGTAATGCCAGTACGAACAGGCCCAGGCCCAGGTACTGCAGGATAGATTTTTTGGTTGACTTTACGGGCATTTTTTATTCTTGAGCCGGTCAGGCGATTAGCGTTGTGGTGAGGAGCGCAGCCGATCAGGCTTTTACCGCTTTGCGTAAAAAACGAATGGCGGCACTCAGCCCCCTCCCCGTTTTCAGGGTCAGCTTACGTCCCGTTTGTTGATTGTACAGGGCGACAATTTCCTGTTCGTACTCCGGGTAGAATTCCGGATCGAAGTTGGCCATCCCCAGGTGTTGTAAAACCTCCTCCACGTGCACTCCGTCCCGAATCCACTTTTCACATACTTCGTGGCGGTACCGGATGCCCATCAGGTTAAAGCCGCGGATGGTGCCGTCCTTTTCTTCGTAATTGATCCGCACGGCATGCTCGCCGTCGGGGTGCTCCCAGTAGAGGGTGGCCAGGCCTTCCCGGCCACCGGCGGGCACTTCTCCGTACACCTGGTACTCCAGGTCAAGAAACTTAGCGGAGTTAAACCAGATTCCCGGATCGTAGGCCACCGGCCGGCCGAGAATGTTGTAGGCGACGGTTTCCCCCATCATGCGACCAGTGTACCAGATGGCCTCGATGGCGCGCCGGCCGGGCCGGGGGGTACGGGCTTCGGCACAATCCCCGATGGCGTAGATGTTCGGTACCGAGGTGCGTAGGTAGTTGTCTACCTTAACTCCCCGGCCCAGTTCCAGTTCCGTGCAAGAGGTCAGGAAGCTCACGTTGGGGCTTACCCCGGCGGTAAGGCCCACGAATTGGCAGTCGATCTTTTCACCGTCTTTGGTAGTAATACTTCCTGCGGCACCGTTTCCGTCATCGTGGATGGTCGCCAGCTCCGTATTTTCCCGCAGGTCAATGTGGTGGCTCCTGATGTGACGACTCACCATCCGGCTTTCTTCCGGAGGTAAGGCATTGTTCCAGTAGGAGGCTTCCCGGATCAACAGTTTGACGGGAATCTGGCGGCTGTGCAGCATTTCTGCCAGTTCGATGCCAATGAGGCCACCACCCACTACGACGGCGGTCTTGATCTCGTCGGTAATCTCCTCCAGGTACTGCAGGTCCTGGGCGCTCACCATTCCCCCCACGCGGTCCAGGTCCTGCCCCGGCCAGCCGAATTTGTTCCACTGGCTGCCGCAGGCAATCACCAGGTTATCGTACCGCAGCGTGGTGCCGTCCGCAAACTCCAGTTTGCTTTCCTTTGCGTGAACCCGCTCAACGTACTGCTTACTTAAGTCAATACGGTTCTTCTCCCAGAAAAAGGGTTCGTAAGGCATCAGATCCTCCCAGCGCAGGTGCCCCATATAGGCATACATCAGGGCCGTGCGGGAGAAATGAAACTCGGTCTCTGCCGAGATCAGGGTAATGCGAACGGAATCATCGAGTTTACGCAGCCAGCGGGCGGCAGTAACCCCGGCAATGCCGTTGCCAATAATGGCGACGTGCATAAATGAATGGGTTGCTTAGTAATTATGACCGTAAACTACACCTTTACCCGCGCTTTTGCTTCCTGAACAGTTGAGTTGATAGGGGTTTTAGCCGTTTCAG
>JAUIIF010000852.1 GCA_030431945.1 Bacteroidia bacterium
CAGGTGAATGGTTTCCCCCGGCTGCAGGGTTTCCGGAACGTGGTAAACGGCTGCGTCCAGTAGCTCATCGGCTGCGTCGGCCGGCCCGAAGGAGCCGGGGCCGGCGTAACGCCACCAGCGCACGGAAAGCACGTCGCCGTCCGGGTCACTGACTTTGGCCCGTAGCCGGATTCGCTGGCCGGGTTTTACCAAGCGGGTGGACTTCCCCTTAAGCCCGACGGTTGGCGGATGATTGGCGGCTGCGTAGGGCTTTACACACCAGTCGGCACGGGCGGCAAAGTCCAGTTGCAGGTCCTTGAGCCAGCGGGTCTGTGCGAAGGCCGTGTCCATTCGCTCCGTAAAGGGGTTGTACTCGGCCACGGCAGGTCCGTCTTCCCACCGGTTGGCAACGGTGCCGGACGGCGCCAGGCGGCCGCCCCAGCCGCCGTATTCCGGGTGTTCCAGGTTGCCTAGGCCGACATCGATCAGGTGCAAAAAGGCGGGAGAGTCCCCTTCGGAGATGAAATCGTACTGATCGTACGGGCCCCACTGCGGATGTTCCGATTTGGTCGAATCTCCGTGGGTATGCTCCGGATCCCCCGGCTGCCGCTGTCCGTCTCCGTAACTGTAGTATTTTTTCAGCAGGGGGCCGTGATCGTTGATGAGGTTTTCTCCCATGAATTCTCCTTTTAACCAGGGATGCAGGGCTTGCGGAACCGCCGTTGGCCAGAAGTAGGCAAGGCACCAGAACTGGGCGGCGTTGTAGTACACCCTGACGTCCGGCCAGTTCGGTGCAATGTATTTACGGTAGGTCGCGTCCTGGTCCAGGATGGCGTAGATGATGGCCTTCCGGCTCACCCGGGCTTTTAGTGCCGGCCAGTCCGGCCGGCCGCTGTACTCCTCCTCAAGGGATTTCAAGGCCCGGGCGATGGTGTTGGTCCCCCCCCATACCTGCAGGTAGATGGGCGCCGGGTTAGCGTCGAGTAGCTTTTCTTTGATTAAATCAGCCCCCTCCGTGTCCTGGTCCATCTCTCCCTCAAATTCGATGTTCCCGACCCGGACCAGGCTCAGCAGCTGGTCCGCAGTGGGGTACCCTTCGGCGTGTTGAGACAACTGCGGGTACACTTTAGCGTATTCCTCGATAAGGTCTTGCATCCACTGCTCTCCAACCCAGCGGAGTTCACTCCGCTCCCCGTAAATTCTGCGGGTCAGGTCCATTTCGGAGACCATGGTGGTCCCTTTACCATCCCCTTTATAATGCCACATGGAGCTGCTGTAAACCAACCCTTCCAGCTTGAACTCGTTGGCGTAGAGCAGCATCCGGATGAAGGAATCTACGTCATCAATTTCCCCGTCGGTGGTGACAATGGTACGGGGCTGAGCCAGCAAGGGCAGGTGGCAGAGAACCAGCAGCCCCAGATAAAAAAACCTTTGCATCATGCGTGATCTTACCGTTAAATGGAAAACATGAGTCGTCCCGAATTTTGGCCTTGCCCGACCTCTGTTTGCGCTAAAACAAGGGTGCTGCGCTTGCTAATTACAAATTTGGTATTCGTTGCCCCTTTACCCTCCCTGCCGGGGGCCTTCTTCTGAGGTCAAAAGAACAAAAAACCTTTGGCGGTGTCCCCGGCTGATCACCAACACCGG